>NZ_LBMX01000048.1:0-34741 GCF_001010885.1 Clostridium sp. C8
CAAATACATAATTTAAATTTAATTTAATATTTATAAAATTAATTAAGGAGTTTATCAAATAAAGAAATTTTAGGGGGAGATTTAAATTAAAAGTAATGTATATAATATTAAAAAATACAATAAGCAAAAGGATAAAAAATATAGAAATATAGTAAATAGATTAATAATATTAATAAATATATTAATATTATTAATGATATTTTTAGGTGGACTAGGTGTTTATGGAATACTATTTGGGAGAAATAGTTTAGAGAAACTACAAATAGAAAATAAAAAATTAAGTACTTTATATGAAATAAATTATAATATTAATAGTTTAGATAATATTATAACTTATGTAATAGATGAAACAAAGGTATCTTCTAAAGGATATTATAAAATAAGATATAATAATATAACACAACAAATACAAGAAAAGATTAATGTATATGAAGATAAGGATTATACAAAAGATATAAATAATTATTTTATTAAACTAGAAGAGCTAATTAATATTATAGATAATAAAAATTATATTGAGGCTAATGAATTTTACAAAAAAGAAATAACCAACGAAAAAATTACAATTGAAGAAAAGAGTAGTGAATTGCTTAAGAAACATAGTTTGAATGTAAATATATTATCTAATAAGTATAATGATGAATCTAATATAATAATAGTATTAAATTTAATAATGATTATCATAGCTATACTATTATCATATTTCTTACTAATTAAGTTAAAAGAAAAATTAAGCAGGCAATTGAAAAATATTAGTTCATATGCCAAGGCTTTAGGCGAAGGAAATCTAAATTATAGAATGAAAGATTATTATAATGATGAAATTGGAGAAGTTATAGAAGAATTAAATTTAGCTATAGAAAGTATAAAAAATATATTAAACCAAACAAAGAAAATGGTTTATACTAGTAATGAAAATAGTGAGAATAATGTAATTTCATCAGATAAAATTAAAAAAATAATAAGTTTAGCTAAAAAAGATACATTAAATACATCTGATAAAGTTGCGATGTTAAATGATGATTGTGAAACTGCAGCATGTAAGATACAGGAGATAATAGCAGTTACTAAGGTTATAAGTAAAGAAATAATCAAAAATTCTAATAATGCAAATGATATGAGTAAAAAAGCAATACAAATAGAAAAATTGAGTTTAAAATCTGTAGAAAATGCATTTAATATATTTGAAACTAAATCTAAGCATATAGAATTATCTTTAGAAAGAGGAAAGATAATAAAAGAAATAGAGAGTATGCTGAAAATAATAAATTCTATTTTTAAACAAATTAATCTATTAGCTATTAATGCTTCAATAGAAGCAGCTAAAGCTGAAAATAGTGGGCATGGTTTTTCAATAATTGCAGAGGAGATTAGAAAATTATCAGATGAAACAGAACTGAATTTAAAAAATGTAAAAGAAACTATATTAAGTGTTATATCTGTATTTAATGATATATCTAGAGATTCAAAAGATTTAGTTAAATATTTAAATTCAAAAGTTAAAGATGACTATAATTTACTAATAGACATTTCAAAGTCTTATGGTGAAGATATGAAACTATTATCAGAGGAATCGATAAAAATTAACAACTTAACAGAGAATATATTTGCTTATATGGGGGAAATAGGAGAGAAAATAGAAAATATAGCTATTTCTACTAGTGATATACTTAGTAATTCAAAAGATACTAATTCAGACATGTGTAAAATTGAAGAATTTATAAAAGGATTAGGAGATTCAATTGAAAATGAAAAAATAGTTTTAAATAAACTGAACATATCATTAAATAATTTTATTATTTAAATTTAATAATTGAAAAAATAGGTATTTAATAAAGTATATTAGTTCATTTGTATTATTTACTATATTCTGATAAAATATAGTAAATAATACTAAAAAATATAAATTGGAGTAATGATGATGAAACTTATTAAAGGCTTAATTAAAACAATTAATAGTAACTTTAAAATAAAATTAGGAATATGTATAGGTTTAATAACAGTCTTTGCAGCTGTAGTTATAAGTGGTATGATTTATTCTAATAAAATAAATAAAATAAATTTATCTTTAAAAATATCTACTAATAAAACTAATAATGAAAGAGATGTTAATAAAGATAAGATATTAGAAAATGAAAAAAAGGAAAAGATAAAGTTGCTAAAAGATAAAATAAGAGAATTGGATTATAATATAGATATAAGCAAAACAGAAAATAATCTTGATAAAGACTTATTGTTTTATGAGAATTTATATAATGATTTATTAAAGAAAAAGGAAGAAGCTATTATAGAAGATACAAATACAGATGAAACAATATATAATGAATCAATCCCTGTTATAAATGGAAATAATAATGAAAGCAGTTATAATAATATAAATGATAATCAAAATGAAGAGCCGGTAATAAATGAAGATAATAATCCAAATTCAAATGAAGAGGAAAAGGAACCGGAAAAGGAACCAGAAAAAGAAGAAGTAATAGATGAAACAGATACTAATGAAAATGAATCAAAGCCAGACGATGAGAAAAATCCAGAGAACAACACAAATACTGAAGAGAATCAAGAAGTTAAGCCTAATACAGAGGAATAAAAAATAAATATAATTAGAATCTATTTTTATATAACTTTTAAAAAACTTAAAAGGAGCATTTTAATAAAAATATCATAGTATAAACAAAGTGAATGTTTATACTATGATATTTTTTTATGATTGGAGGAAATGGTATGAAAAGAATAATCTACAGTCTTTTGTCTGATATGATGTCACGAAATTTAACAAATGCTAAAACAAGTATATCTCCTTCAGAAAAATTCCCTTATAAAGTAGAAGTAATAGCAGAGAATTTGAACATACCTTGGGCAATTGATATAAGTGATGAAGGAAAGTTATATTTTACTGAAAGAATTGGAAGTATTAGGGTAATTGAAAATGGTAATCTTAATTTTAACCCAGTAATTACATTAAAAGAACCTTTCATAAGCAGAGGCGAAGGTGGATTGATGGGAGTAGTTTTAGACCCAAGTTACTTACAAAATCACTATATATATGTAATGTATTCATATTTAGAAGACAATAAAGTTTATAATAAAGTAGTTAGATTAATTGAAAATAATAATAAAGCATTTATTGATAAAGTAATTTTAGATAAAATTCCAGGTGGGAGAATTCATAATGGTGGAAGGCTGAAGATAGGTCCAGATAAAAAGTTATATATAACAACTGGAGATGCTGGAATTCCTAATTTAGCACAAGATTTAACGAGTTTAGCAGGAAAAATATTAAGAGTTGAATTAGATGGAAGTATTCCTAAAGATAATCCAATTATTAACTCATCTATTTATTCTTTAGGACATAGAAATCCTCAAGGTTTAGCATGGAATTCAAATAACATATTATATGAAGCAGAGCATGGACAAGCAGCTCATGATGAAATAAATATTATAAAGGCAGGAATAAATTATGGGTGGCCTATAGTACAGGGAAATGAGGTATCAAATAATATTTTATCACAAAAGCCTTTAATACAAAGTGGAGAAGAAACTTGGGCTCCTTCAGGTATTACATTTATAAGTCAAGGGCCTTGGAAAAGTAGATTGCTAGTTGCAAATTTAAGAGGAAGTCAATTGCTTAGTATTTCATTAAATGAAGAAGGAACAATGGTTACAAATGTTGAATCTATAATGAAAAATGAATTTGGACGGTTACGTGAAGTTGTTGAAGCAAAAGATGGATCAATTTATATAACAACAAACAACAGAGATGGAAGAGGAAATCCAAATATAAATGATGATAAAATTATAAAATTAACTCTTAATTAAATAGAAGTATTTATGTTTATATAAAAATAATAATAAGTGAGTTGTCTAAAGATAGATTACTCACTCATTTTTTAAAAATAAAAATTTTATGATAAAACAACCGAACCATTTCCTATTATTACTATTCTATAATGAGATGATAGTGGGTACAATTCATACTTAGGTGAATTAGGTAATAATTTTATTGATTGCAGAATAGTTTCATCATCATTAAAAATAATAAAGTAAGCAAAATTATTATTTGATGAATTTGAAACATATTTTAAACTACTTAAAGGAATATCAAATTTACTTGCTTCATATACTCCTTCAGTAAGTAGAATAGGTTCAGCTTGAGGTTCGGCTTTAACAATATTAATAGCTAAAGTTAAAGATATTAGCAGCATAGTGATAAATTTTTTCATTATAATAACCACCTTTTATAAATATTGTAATTATAATATTATATAGAATTTATTTTAATTGATTATTAACATATAAATTTAATTAAGATAAGAATGCATCCCCATCTCCAATCAATATCATTTTAAAATTAGGTTCTAAGTCGTTTAATCTATACTTTGCAGAATTAGGTGTCATTTTTATTGTTTGTATTACAGCTTGCTTATCATCCAAGACTATAAGGTATAGATTTTTATCCTTAGAAATATTTTGAACTGTGGTAATAGTCCCTAATGATCTATTAATAGAATTAACATCATATATACCTTCTTTAAAGATATTAGTACTAAGTTGAGGGTCTGCTCTAACAATATTAAAATTTATAAATAAAGAAATTAAAATAAGAACAATAAATTTTTTCATAAAAATAACCACCTTTCAAGATTATTTTGACCATGAAATATTTAAATATACAGTAATTTGCTAAGAAATATAAATATATATAAAAGAAAAATGACTTTATCAAAAGGTAATTAAACCTAGTGATAAAGTCATTTCTTATAATTATTGGTGCCGGCAGAGGGAATCGAACCCTCACGGTTTCCCGCATGATTTTGAGTCATGTGCGTCTGCCAGTTCCGCCATGCCGACTGGCTGCAAAAATTATTATAGCAGAAATGTATTTGAATGGCAAGTATTAAATTTTTATGGCATAAAAGGTATATTTTTTATAATATAATATTGTTTGGATTTATTACATCTGTTATTATAGATGTAGGATAAATTTAACCCAGAGGGGCTATATTTGTCCCGATTACTTGTAGTCTACATACTTAACGAATTGTTATAAACATAATAAGACTATAGCAATCTATAATTAGGGAGGAGATATAATATGATGTATTCAAGAGAAGTGGAAGAAATGTGCATTGTTGCCAAAGGACCAAATCATGGACCAGCACCAATTCCTGTTGAAGGAAGATGGGTACAAGCTAAAGAGGTTAAAGACATTTCAGGATTAACTCACGGTGTGGGTTGGTGTGCACCTCAACAAGGAGCTTGTAAATTAACTTTAAATGTTAAGGATGGAATAATTGAAGAAGCATTAGTTGAGACTATAGGATGTTCAGGTATGACACATTCAGCAGCAATGGCTTCAGAAATATTACCAGGAAAGACAATACTAGAAGCATTAAATACAGATTTAGTTTGTGATGCAATAAATACAGCTATGAGAGAATTATTCCTTCAAATAGTTTACGGAAGAAGCCAAACTGCTTTCTCAGAAGGTGGACTACCAATAGGAGCTGGACTTGAAGATTTAGGAAAGGGGCTTAGATCACAAGTTGGTACTATGTATGGAACAGTTGCAAAGGGAACAAGATACCTAGAAATGGCAGAAGGATATGTAACAAAAGTTGCTTTAGATGCAAATAATGAAATCATTGGATATAGATTTGTACATTTAGGAAAAATGATGGAAATGGTTGCTAAAGGAATGGATGCTAACGAAGCAATGGAAAAAGCAACAGGTCAATATGGTAGATTTGACGAAGCAGTTAAAACTATTGATCCAAGACACGAATAGTTTGAAGGGGGAAAAGTATTATGCCATTATTTGAAAGTTATGAAAGAAGAATAAATCAAATCATTCCTGTATTAGAAAAATACGGAATGAGTAAAATAGAAGATGCAAAAACAGTTTGTGATGAAAAAGGAATAGACGTTTACGATATAGTAAAATCTACTCAACCAATCGCTTTTGAAAATGCTATGTGGGCATACACTTTAGGTGCTGCTATAGCAATTAAAAAAGGATGCACAAAAGCAGCAGAAGCAGCAGAAGCTATAGGAGAAGGCTTACAAGCTTTCTGTATTCCAGGTTCAGTTGCAGATGATAGAAAAGTTGGTTTAGGACATGGTAACTTAGGAGCTATGCTTTTAAGAGAAGAAACTAAATGTTTTGCTTTCTTAGCAGGACACGAAAGTTTTGCAGCTGCAGAAGGTGCTATAAAAATAGCTGAAAAGGCTAATAAAGTAAGAAAAGAGCCATTAAGAGTTATATTAAATGGTTTAGGAAAAGATGCTGCATTTATAATTTCAAGAATCAATGGATTTACTTATGTTGAAACTAACTTTGATTTCTTCACAGGTAAATTAGAAATAGTTAGAGAAGTTCCATATTCAAATGGACCAAGAGCTAAAGTTAAATGTTATGGAGCAAATGATGTTAGAGAAGGTGTTGCTATAATGCATCACGAAGGAGTTGATGTATCAATCACTGGTAACTCAACTAACCCAACTAGATTCCAACATCCAGTTGCTGGAACATATAAAAAAGAATGTGTTGATCAAGGAAAGAAATACTTCTCAGTAGCATCAGGTGGTGGTACAGGAAGAACTCTTCATCCAGATAATATGGCAGCAGGTCCAGCATCATACGGTATGACAGATACTATGGGAAGAATGCATTCAGATGCACAATTTGCAGGATCTTCATCAGTTCCAGCTCACGTTGAAATGATGGGTCTTATCGGAATGGGTAACAACCCAATGGTAGGAGCTACAGTTGCTGTTGCAGTTGCTATTGAAGAACATTCAAAGTAAGCTACTCTAAGTTGTATACTTAAAATAAACATCCCAATTTGATAAAAATTGGGGGAAAAATAAATAGATAAATTAGTCCCGTGTTTAGCAAATGGCTTTATGCGGGGCTTTTTTCATGACTTTTTTATTACTTTTTAGGTGCTATATTATTATTTAGTAAATTGGAAGTTTACTAAAATTATATTTGTGAATTAAAGTATTAATTACGAATTATAATAATAGATAAAATAAAAAAGTGTAGTTAAGAAAATGTTATCACAAAAAATATTATAAAAAATATTAATAATATTCGTTTTATACTTGGATTTTGTCGGAATTTAGTGTATTATAGTTCAGGGATTTATAAAATAATACGAAAGAGGGATAAAATGAAAACAATATTTAAAAATGATGGAATGGTTGATAATTATTTTGGTATAACTAAAAGTGGATCAAATATAAAAAGAGAAATTATAGCAGGAATAACTACATTTATGACTATGGCATATATATTAATAGTTAACCCTTCAATACTTTCACAAGCAGGAATGGATAGTGGGGCTGTATTTACAGCAACTGCAATTTCAGCAATTATTTCAACCCTAATAATGGGAGTATATGCTAAGCTTCCGTTTGCTCAAGCACCAGGTATGGGATTAAATGCTTTCTTTGCATTTACGGTAGTTATTGGAATGGGATACTCATTTCAGTTTGCATTAACAGCCGTATTTTTAGAAGGTATAATATTTATTTTACTTACTGCTTTTAATGTTCGTGAAGCGATAGTTGATTCTATACCAGAAAATATTAAAAAGGCCATCTCAGTTGGAATAGGTTTATTTATAGCTGTTATAGGACTTGAAGGAGCAGGCGTTATTGTTAAAGGTGAGGGAACATTAATATCACTTGGAGATATAACAAAAGGGCCAGCGTTACTTGCAATTATAGGAATAGTTATAACAGGAATATTAATGGCGAGGAATGTTAAAGGTGCATTATTTATAGGAATGATAATAACAGCTATAATAGGTATTCCAATGGGAATAACAAATTTACCAGATGCCATTATAAGTGCCCCACCATCAATTAGTTCTGTATTTATGAAATTTGAATGGCATAATATATTTTCAATAGACATGCTAATTGTCTTATTTACATTATTATTTATGGATATGTTTGATACAATAGGAACACTAGTTGGAGTTGCAACAAAAGCCAAGATGTTAGATAGTGAAGGAAAAGTTCCAAATATTAAGAAGGCACTTTTATCAGATGCAATTGGAACTACTTTAGGAGCTTGTCTTGGAACTAGTACAGTAAGCACATTCGTTGAAAGTGCTGCTGGGGTTGCGGAAGGTGGAAGAACTGGATTAACAGCAGTATCAACAGCAATTATGTTTACATTAGCACTATTCTTTGCACCTTTATTTGGAGTTATTACATCAGCAGTAACATGTAGTGCTTTAGTATTAGTAGGCTTATTTATGTTAGAACCTATTAAAGAAATAGATTTAGAGGATTGGACAGAAGCGCTACCTGCATTTTTAACTATAATAATGATGCCTCTAGCTTATAGTATTTCAGATGGAATGGTATTTGGAGTTTTATCATATATAATACTTAAGTTATTTACAGGAAAATATAAAGAACTAACTATTCCAACTATAGTAGTAGGAGCAGTATTTGTCTTGAAGTTTATGATATAAATAATAAAATAGCTTTATAAAAACTATAAAGAAATAAAACTTTATAGTTTTTATTGTTTTCAAAATAGTGATTCTAATTTATACATTTTATAATATGATAAGAATTTTTAGGGAATTATAATAATATATTATGAAAAAATAATAAAAAAATTAATATTATCAATAAAAGATTAAAAAAATGTTAATATAATAAAAATATGTAAATGAAAAAAATATTTATTATTGTCGGAAGATACTGGTGTTGGTAAAATAATTATGGATTAATGATTTAATACTTAATATTTTAAGGAGGCGCGTTATGGGAGAAGACGCTAAAAAAATTAGGTGGTACAATCTGGCATTAATGGCTTTTGTATCAGTTTGGGGATTTGGAAATGTAGTAAATAATTTTGCAAATCAAGGATTAACTGTAGTTGTATCATGGATATTAATAATTGGTTTATATTTCGTTCCATATGCTTTGATGGTAGGGGAACTTGGATCAACTTTTAAAGATGGAAAAGGAGGAGTAAGTACATGGATTAGAGAAACCATGGGTCCAACTTTAGCATATTTTGCAGGCTGGACTTATTGGGTAGTACATGTACCTTATTTAGCTCAAAAGCCACAGGCAGTTTTAATAGCTCTTGGATGGGCTGTAAAACAAGATGGAACTTTTATAAATAATATGAATACACTTGTAGCACAAAGTTTAACACTAGTTGTATTTTTAGTATTCTTATGGGTAGCATCTAGAGGGGTTACATCTTTAAAGAAAATCGGGACTATAGCAGGTACTTCTGTATTTGTAATGTCTATGTTATATATCTTATTAATGGTAGCAGCACCTGCTATAAGAGGAGTAGAGATAGCTACTACCAATATAACAATACAATCACTTATACCTAAATTTGACTTCACATATTTTACAACATTATCAATGTTAGTTTTTGCAGTTGGAGGAGCTGAAAAAATTTCTCCATATGTAAATAATATGAATAAGCCAAGCAAGGAGTTTCCAAGGGGTATGATAATTTTAGCAGCTATGGTTGCTGTCTCAGCTTTACTTGGCTCAATGGCTATGGCAATGATGTTTGATGCAAATAATATTCCAAAAGATCTAATGATGAATGGTCAATATTATGCATTTAAAATGTTAGGCGAATATTATGGATTAGGAAATACATTTTTAATAGTGTATGCAATAGCTAATATGCTTGCACAAATATCAGCATTAGTATTTTCAATAGATGCTCCTCTTAAAGTTTTAATTGGAGATGCTGATAAAAATTATATACCAAAAAAATTAACTAAAACTAATAAATACGGAGCTCCTATAAATGGATATCTTATGACAGCTATTTTAGTTGGTATATTAATTATGGTTCCAGCTTTAGGAATCGGAGATATGAATGCTTTATTTGATTGGTTATTAAAGCTTAACTCAGTAGTAATGCCATTAAGATATTTATGGGTATTCTTAGCGTTTATAATGCTTAAAAAACTTTCAGACAAGTTTAATTCAGAGTACAAGTTTGTAAAAAACAAGAGTATAGCATTGGGATTTGGAATTTGGTGTTTCTTCTTTACAGCATTTGCTTGTATAATGGGGATGTTCCCAAAAGGAGTAGAAACATATTCAAGTGCTTGGTGGTTCCAAATCTCTCTTACTGTATTAACAATTTTAGTTTTATTGGGATTAGGAGCTATTTTACCAAAAGTTGCAAAAAAAAATAAATCTATATAACAAAAAAACTATAAGGTATAACAAACCTTTTAAAGAAATATTGGTTATCTCTTATTGAAAAGACTTTATTACTGTGGTATAATATATTCATAGTAGTGGAAAATAACAATATGAAATAAAGAGGTAGTTTATTATGAATAGTGGATTAAAAACAGGGTTATACATAATAGGTAGTTTTTTAATAATTGGATTAGTTGCATCTGTAGCTATTCAACTTTTGATATGGATTTTACCTATTATAGTAGTTCTTTATGTTATATTAAAAATAAGCAAATATTTTTCAGGTAAAATTGGTAGAAACTCAAACAATACTAATTATACTTCAGAATTTGACTCTAATTTTAGTGATGAAAATTCAACTAAGATTGATGATTCTTCTAATGAAGTAATAGATGTAGAATATGAAGATATAAGTAAATAGTTATTTTAGAACTCAGCAATTGCTGAGTTCTTCTATTTAAAACAAGGGGGGGATATTGTGAACTTTAGAAAGCTTAAGATATTCTATGAAACTGCTAGATATTTAAATATGACAAAAGTAGCAAAAGAAATGTATATAAGCCAACCTTCAATTAGTCAAAGTATAAATGAGTTAGAAGCAGAGCTAGGTGTAAAGCTGTTTGATAGAATAGGGAAAAAGCTATATTTAACTCATGAGGGACAAACTTTTTTAAATTATACAAGAAGAATTTTGAATTTATATGATGAAGGTGTTAAAAACTTAAGAGAATTCACATATAGTAGAAAAGGTAAAATTAGTATAGGTGCAAGTACCACTATAGGAATATATATACTTCCAGAAATAATTAAAGACTTTTCTAGTGAGTTTAAAGATATTGAAATATCTCTAATAATTGAAAATACAAAAAATATTGAGAAATTGATTCTTGAAAATAAAATAGATTTTGCATTTGTTGAAGGAGAAATTTATTGTAATGAAATAATAAAAGAAGTTGTATGGAAAGATGAGTTAGTATTTATATGTGGAGATAAAAACAACTTAAGAAATTTTGAAATAGTTCCAGGAATAGTACTAGAGGAACAAAGATTAATTATGAGAGAAGGGGGAAGTGGGACAAGAGAACATACAGAAGGTTTTCTGAAAAAGAATAAAATAAAATTTAATACCTTTTTAGAATTAGGAAATACAGAAGCAATAAAAAGAACTGTTGAGGCAAATTTAGGTGTGGGATGCGTTTCATATAGAGTTATAGAGGATAAAATTAATTTAGGAAAATTATTTAGTTTTAGAATAAAAGAAGGAAAAATTGAAAGAGATTTATATTTAATAATACATAAGGATAAATTTATTTCAAACAACATGAATTTATTTGTAAATTATACTAAAGATAAAAAATATATATAAGTAAAAACCTATTGTTATTATAAAATAATGATATTTCACCTTTCAAAAAAAGTTATCTATAATAGGATTCATAATAATAGTTATATGGATTTTGAGGTGAATATATTATGAAGAAAGTTATAAGTATAATACCTGGATTATTAGTTTGTTTAATTATAAGTGCTATTTCAAAAATATTAGGTGGAAAATTTTCAACAATAGGAGCAGCAAGCTTTGCTATATTTATAGGAATAGTGTTAGGAAACACTATATTTAAAGAAAATAAATATGAAAATGGTACTAAGTTTGCAGAAAAGGATCTTTTAAATTACTCTATAGTTCTTATGGGAGCTAATTTGAATTTGAATGAAATATTACAGCTTGGATTCAATGGACTTATATTTATTATCTTACAAATGATTTTAACAATTACAATAACATATTGGATAGGTAGGAAACTAAAATTCAATAGAAAATATTGTTTACTTATGGCATCAGGAAATGCAGTTTGTGGTTCATCTGCAATAGGTGCAACATCTGCAGTTATTAAGGCTAAGAATTCTGATAAGGTAATATCTATAACAATAGTAAATATTGTAGGTACTGTCTTAATGATTTTATTACCTTTAATAACCGCAAATTTATATAAGAATGAAATATTTCAGACATCAGCAATGATTGGTGGTATCTTACAATCAGTTGGACAAGTAATAGGCTCAGCAAAATTTATTTCAGATGATGTAGTAAAATTATCAACAGTATTTAAAATAATAAGGATTATATTATTAGTAGTTGTAGTATTGTTTTATGAAAAAATAGACTTCTCTAGAGATGAATTTTTGGAAGAAAAACTAAATAATGAAATTATTAGAGAAGAAAATATCAAGGAAAAACATATAAAAAAAAGAAAACTAAATGTTCCTTGGTTTATTAATGGCTTTTTTATAATTTGTATATTATATACTGTAGGGGTTGTGCCTCAATTTATATCATCTATGTTTAAATGGATTAGCGGTAATTTTGAAGTTATAGCACTGGCAGGAATAGGAATGAGGGTCAAGATAAAAGATTTAATGAAACAAGGGCCCAAAGCAATATTATATGGGGCACTAGTAGGATTCTTGCAGATAATGTTTGCTATAATTCTGATATCAATTTTTTTATTACCTTTTCAGATATAACATAGTATAAACTATACAAGAATATAAAGATAAAATTGTTATTGTTGAACTTTCAATTCAAAATAATTAAAAATTAAAGATTGAAATTCTCTTAAAAGTATTGTGAAAATTAGAAAACTAGTAAAAAATTAGAAAAGAATATATAATGTTAATAAAAGAGGTGATACTTTGAGAGAAAATATATTAATAATTGAAGATGATGAAGATATAAGTCAGATATTAAGATTTTCATTAACTAGAGAAGGATATAAAGTTAAAATAAATGATAATGGATTAAGAGTAGAAGATGATATACAAACATTTAAACCAAATTTAATATTATTAGATATTATGCTAGGTGATATAGATGGATTTTCTATTTGTAAAGAAATTACAAATTATAAAATACCTATAATTATGATTACAGCACGAATTGATATTACAGATAAGATTCTTGGTCTTGAATTAGGCGCTGATGATTATATTACGAAACCTTTTGATATTAGAGAAGTAATAACAAGAATTAGAGTGGCTTTAAGAAGAAAAAAAGAAATTACAAATCAAAAGAATAAAGAAAATGTTTCTAGTGGAAATATTAGTATTTCTGAACAGAGTAGAATTGTAAAATGTAATGGCGAAGAAATAAAACTTAAACCAAAGGAATTTGATCTTTTATTATTTTTAGTCAAAAATAAAAATAGAGTTTATTCAAGAGATGAGTTATTAAATTTAGTTTGGGGATATGATTTTATTGGAGATACAAGAACTATAGATGTACATATAACAAGATTACGACAAAAGTTAAAAAAGGAGATTAACATAGAAACAGTTTTTGGAGTGGGTTATATGTTGAAAGAAAGTGATGCTAACAATAAGGCGTAAATATGGAATAGTATTATCTGTAATTTTTATTGTATTAATATTTATCTCCAATATAATATTAAATAAATTTTTCTATAGAAATTTTAAAGAGTATATCACAAATGATATGGAGAAAAATTATGAGGTTTCATTTAGCAGTTTAAATGATTATTTAGCCATAAATAATATTTATAAAAATGAAATGACAGTAAGTGATTTAAATAATAGTGTAATTAACTTTATTTTAAACAGAGTTTATTGCCAAGGAGCATTATATGACCTAGATGGTAACTTATTATTAAAAGGAACAGTTAATGAAAGCGAATTAGACTTAAATGTATATGGAATATCAGAAGAAACCTTGAAGATAGTTAAAGATAATAAGGCTATTATAGATATTGAAAGAAGGTCTAATGGTATTATTGGAAAAGTAAGTTACTTAATATATGGTAAGGATAAACAAGCTATAGGGGTTATGATGTTAGCCAATAACTACGAAAAGGAGTATATAAGAAATCAAAACATAAATGAATTAGTTAATTATATATTTGCTGGGCTTTTCTTAATTATACTAATTTCGATATATTTTTTATCATCAAAGATAGTTAATCCTTTAATACTTCTTAAGAATAAAGTTTCAGAAGTAGGAAAAGGTAGTTATCCTTCCAAAATTGATATTACTTCAAATGACGAGGTAGGAGTTCTGGTTGACTCATTTAATTCAATGAGTGAAAAGTTAAAAAAGAAGGATGAGCAAGAAAAAAATATATTTAGAAATATAACTCATGAGTTAAAATCACCAATTACTAGTATTTCAGGATATGCACAAATATTAAGTGAAGATAATTTTCAAGATGAGGAATTTAAGGCTATAGCTATAAAAAGAATTGTTTTTGAGGCTAATAGAATGAATGAGTTAGTAGGTACACTTTTAGAGATTTCAAAGCAAATAAGTGACTTAGAGGATTACTCCTTTGAAAATGTTAATTTAAAATTTATTTTAAATGATATAATACAAACTAATTTAATAAGTGTAAAGGAAAAGTCATTAGAAATAATTAATCAAACAAATGATATTAGTATAAAGGGCAATAAACAATATTTATATATATTAGTAAATAACTTAGTAGAAAATGCAATAAAGTATTCAAATGATAATAGTAAAATAATTATTGAATTGAAAAATATTAATGAACATACGATTTTTTCAGTTTTATCAGAAGGAAAGGTTATTCCAATCGAGAAGAAGGAAAGAATATTTGAACCATTTGTTAAAGTTGATGATAGTAGGAAAAACAAGAAAAATTCTCATGGATTAGGCTTATATATTTGCAAAAATATAGCAGAATCGCATAATGCAACAATAGAAGTAGATGTAGATGGAAATAGATCTAAATTTACCGTAAAATTTACACATTTTAACACTTTAGAAACATCTTAATATTATTCCAATAATAACTAATTATTATAATGAGTATATATAGTGATTGGAGGAATTAATATGAAAACAAAATATTTAGTATTATTACTTGTCATAGTAATGATAATGATACCAATAGGATGTTCGAAGGATAGTAGTGAAAATGTAGTATTAGGAACAGAAAAGATTATTATTGATGAGAATACAAAAGACAAGAAAAATGAAGATTTTCAAATTAAAAAGGTTGCAGAAATAGAACTTCCGGATACTGGAGCTATTTATAGAATGGCTTATATAAAGGAAAATATTATTCAACTTATTTATCAGAATGAAAATGATGTTATTAGAGAAGTAAGCATTGGTAAGTTAGACAGCGATAATAAAGTTAATTGGACTTATAAAAATCTTGAAGGGGAATCATATTCCGCTAATTCTCATAATGGAATTTATTCAAATAAGATAAAAAGGGATAATAAAGTATATGCTATTAATAAGGATGGCGAATTAGAAGAATTAGCTGTATATACTAAGTTAGTTGAAGAACAAGGCAATCTACTTTATGATGTTCATGATTCTTACAGAAATGGTACTATAGATGTAGTATTAGTGGGAGGTGAGAAAGAACAAAAATTTGCTTTAATAGATATCCCAAACGAAAAATATTATGTTATTCCAAAGGAATTAAGACATAATGATAAAGATGGGGGATTAAGAGAAGTATTAGGAGTAGATGGAGAGAGAATTTATGTTAACTATCAGTATGTAGAAGGATACTATTCAGATGATTTCGATCCAACTCAAGAGCATGATACAAAAAATACTATAGGATATATTGAGAATAATAAGTTCACTAAAATATTGTCAGATGATGATGGTATTGAAATTGATACTAGAGGAGAAATGCTTTATGAAAATGGTAGAATATTATTTTCAGGCTTTGCAGAAGGTAAAAATGGAATTTGGAATTATGATATAGATAACAAAAAACTTACAAAAATTGTAGATGTAGATAGTGGTACATTCTTCGAATTTCATATAAGTGAAAATAAAGATAAAGTTATCATAAGCAGTTTGAAACCTGCGTTAGAAAAAGATGAAAAACGGAATAATACTTTAAGTATTGCAAATATCAATGATAAGTTAGAAGTTACAAATATCACCAATATAGTTACTAATACAGAGGAAAGACATCATAAAATATTTGAAGGTTGGGCAAATAATGGGAAAACATTTTATATAAGATCAATTGTAGAGGATGAACATTATAACGGAACAAATAATTTAGAAGTTTATAATATAGTAGAATAAAAAGTAATTAGGAATGAATATCTACAAAATTATAATAGTGAAATCTTACTTCAATACAACACCATAAGTAAATTTGTGTAAACTGAATATAATGAACTCCTGCTTATAACGATGAAAGTAATAAATTATTATAAGTAGGAGTTTTTTTTAGTATGTAATTAGAGGCTAAATAAAACGTAATTGTAAAAAGCTAGTTTGTAATGTATAATTATCTTATTAAAAATTTATACAATGGGGGGCTAAACATGGATAAAATAAAGATGAAAACACCATTAGTTGAGATGGATGGAGATGAAATGACAAGAATCTTATGGGGCATGATAAAGGATGAATTGTTAAATCCATTTATTGATTTAAAAACAGAATACTATGATTTAGGATTAGAGTATAGAAATGAAACTAATGATGAAGTTACAGTACAAGCAGCAGAAGCAATAAAAAAATATGGTGTAGGTGTAAAGTGTGCTACAATTACACCAAATGCAGAAAGAGTTAAAGAGTATAATTTAAAAGAAATGTGGAAAAGTCCAAATGGGACTATAAGAGCAATTTTAGATGGTACAGTTTTTAGAGCACCAATAATAGTGGATTCTATTAAACCTTATGTAAGAACATGGGAAAAACCAATAACTATAGCAAGACATGCATATGGTGATGTATATAGAGATGTTGAAATGAAGATTGAAGGCAAAGGAAAGGCTGAATTGGTATTTACTAATGAATTTGGGGAAGAAAAGAAGGAACTTATTCATGACTTTGATGGTGATGGAGTAATACTAGGTATGCATAATTTAAATAAATCTATAGAAAGTTTTGCTAGAAGTTGTTTTAATTTTGCAATTGATTCAAAACAAGATTTATGGTTTGCATCAAAAGATACTATTTCTAAAAAATATGACCATACGTTTAAAGACATTTTTCAGGATATCTTTGAAAAGGAATATAAGAGTAAATTTAATGAAATGAACATAGAATACTTCTATACGTTGATTGATGATGCTATAGCAAGAGTAATAAAATCAAATGGAGGGTATATATGGGCATGTAAAAATTATGATGGTGATGTGATGAGTGATATGGTAGCAACAGCTTTTGGATCTCTTGCGATGATGACTTCAGTATTAGTTTCTCCAGATGGGGATTACGAATATGAAGCAGCTCATGGAACTGTTCAAAGGCATTATTATAATCATTTAGAAGGAAAAGAAACATCAACTAATTCAATAGCAACAATATTTGCTTGGTCAGGTGCTTTAAGAAAAAGAGGCGAGCTAGATAATATAGAGGAATTGATTAAGTTTGCTGATAATTTAGAGAAAGCATCAATACAAACAATAGATGATGGATGTATGACAAAGGATTTAGCTATCCTTTCAAATTTAGAGAACATAAAAGTAAATAATTCAGAGGAATTTATAAAATCTATAAGAGTGAGATTAGAAAATTTATATAAATTACAATAAATTATTTGAAGTTAATAAAGGCTATCTAAAGTATAATATTTTAGATAGCTACTTTTTTTTATACAAGAAAATGGTATAATTATTATTATGGGAATTAATGGTTCAAATTTGAGTTAGGAGAATATTTATGAAGAAGAAAGCAATTATAATTTTATTAATTATTTTAGGAGTGGTTTTATTGTTTAGCATGGGAATCTTTATATTAACAAAAGCAACTCCAATAGAAGATGGAAGTTTAGACTGGATAAAAAATATAAAAATATCCCATAGGGGATTGTATAATAATGAAGATATACCAGAAAATTCATTAAAGGCATTTAAGAAATCTATAGAAAATAATGTCGCAATTGAATTGGACGTACAATTAAGTAAAGATAATGAAGTAGTAGTATTCCACGATTATAATTTGGAAAGAATGACGGGCGCAAATAAGGATGTAAATGAATTAAATTATATTGATATTCTAGACTTAAAACTTTTAAATACAAAAGAGTATATACCAACATTAAAAGAAGTGTTAGAACTTGTTGATGGGAAAGTACCAGTACTTATAGAGGTGAAAAATGAAGATAAAGTAGGAGTACTTGAAAGTGAAGTATATAATATTATAAAAACTTATAAAGGAGATATGGCTGTTCAGGCATTTAATCCATTTGTATTATCTTGGTTTAAGAAAAATGCCCCAGAAATAGCTAGGGGACAACTTTCAGGATCCTTTGAAGACTCCGATTTAGTTTGGTATAAGAAATTTTTATTGAAAAATTTGTTGTTAAATTTTGAAAGTAAGCCAGCATTTATATCATATGAAATTGATTGTTTGCCAAAATCTATAGTTAAAGTTCAACGTAATAGAAATGTCCCTATTTTAGGATGGACAATAAAATCAGAATCTGATATAGAAAAAGCTAATATAAATTGTGATAATATAATATACGAAGATAAATAAAATTTAATTACTTGTCATTAGAATAAAAACACCTTAATAATTTCAAACTATCATGAGGAGGTGTTTTATATGGCACATAAGAATAATAAAAATTCAAAAAATAATAAAAAATCAGGTCAAAAAACTAAGTCAGAATTGAAAAAAATGCAAATGGAAACTGCTGATGAAGTAGGTTATTCAAAAGAATCTAGAAAACTTGGCAAAAATAAGCCAAGAAGTGAAGATAATTAATAAATCATATAATATTATTGGAAACCTTCTGTTTTAACAGAGGGTTTTTAGTTTAATAGAAGTGAATTTAAATTGGTATAGACAAGTTGTGTAATCATTTAATTTATTATAGAAATTTATTAGAAAAGATGTAATAATATTATTATAAGAAAGTGGGGGATTTGATATGAGTATTTATAAAGGAAATATTATAATAAATTATCCAATAGAAAAGGTCTTTAAGGTATTTATAGATTTAAATAAACAACAAATACCTAAATTTAATGACAAAAATCCAACAGAAGTTAGCTATAAAAAAGTAGTAAAAACAGTAGGAAAGCAAAAAATTGAAATGGTAACTACTATAACAGGCTTTGAAAAAGATAATTTATATGAAGTTACAAATACAATTAATAAAGATAAGTATGTTTCTAGGTATGAGTTTAAGGGAATAGATTCAAGTTCTACAGAAATATCATTAAGTGAAAGTCAGGAAATATATGCTTTTTCTTCATCATTAACATTATTATTTGAGAAAATTACTGCAAAGAAAAAAATGAAAAATAAACTTGAGGGAATAAGAAAAGCTTTAGAACTTGAAATAAAAAGAAGATATAAAGAAAGTAATGATTCTATAAAGTAATTACAAAAAAGTTTCAGTCATTATAGGCTGAAACTTTTTGTGATTTATAATGCTTTTACAAGCTTATAATCTCTATAAATCGGTCGTTCATCACTATACCATTTATAGGACATTTCTAATCCTTCTTTTAGATATATAACAGGTAAATGAAATCCATTTTCCCTTAAATCCTTTATATTTAGATTAAAGTTGGTATTTCTAAAAGGGAAATAGCTTCTAACATCTAAATTAGAAATAGGAACTTTTTTTATATTAGCCTTCTTATTTAAGATACAGGCACAAAGATTTATAATTTCTTCAAAAGAGTATAAATTTGGACTAGTTAAATTATAAGCTCTTCTGTCATTATCGTTATAGATAGCACATTCAAAAGCCTTAACTAAATCTTGTATATGGATAAATTGAACTTTTACATCATCATCTGGAACTAGTATTATATCTTCATTTTCTAATTTATCAAAGAAGTAACATTCCCTATATAAATCATTTCCTTCCCCATAAATATAAGTAGGCCTGAAAATTGTTGCATGTAAATCTTCCTTTAATATTAATTCATTTATATAAGATTCAGCTTGAAGTTTATTATATCCATATATACCCCAAGTAGAATTTTCACCTTTATCAGCATCTTCTTTAATATTTCTATTAGTAGGGATATATACTGCAGCGGATGAACAAAATATATAGCGCTTCAATGAAGATGGATTTATACATGAAAATAATATTTCTACATCATCCTTAGAATAAGCAGATATATCAAAAATCACATCATAATTTTTATTTTTTAAAGAAGACTTTAAGGACTTCTTATCTTTTCTATTGCAAATTATATGATTTCTAAAGCCTAAATAATTAACTTCTTTTATTCCTCTAGTTAGAATATCAGTTTCATAGCCACGCTTAATTAGGTATTTAGCAAGGGCCTGAGAAACAAAGCCACTCCCACCTAATATTAAAACCTTAACCATTTTATCCTCCTTCAATCTCATAAAAAAACCCCTTTCATATATAAAGTATCTACATTATTTACATATAAAAGCAATATTAATCACTTTGAATTAAATATGTAAATTTATATTAACAATATAAATATATGATTGAAGACTTTTATATATTAAAGAAATTAAAAAGCCCAATTTCCAGAAGTAAATATTTTAATTTCTGTATTATCTTCAGTATATCCAGTAATATCTAAATCTTTAGTTCCTATCATAAAATCAACATGAATTATAGAATCATTGGCCCCTTTTTTTGATAACTCTGAATCACTTAAATTTTCTCCATTAATTATACAAGTTGGATAAGCTTTTCCGAAAGCTAAATGACAAGCAGCATTTTCATCAAATAAAGTATTATAAAAAATTAAATTAGAATTTGAAATAGGTGAATCATAAGGAACTAATGCCACCTCACCTAAATATTTAGCTCCATCATCACTATCTAATAATTTTTTTAATGTCTCAAACCCTTCTTTAGCAGTAAAATCTATGACTTTTCCATCTTTAAAAGTTAAAGAAAAATCATCTATTAAATTTCCACCATAACTTAAAGGTTTTGATGAGACTACAGTACCGTTAATACCAGTTTTTTTAGGTAATGTATAAACTTCTTCAGTTGGCATATTAGCATTAAATTCCATTCCAGCAGCACATTTTTCTGAACCACCAAGCCAAATATGATCTTCAGGTAATTCTATAGTTAAATCAGTACCTATAGAGTTTTTATAATGAAGTTTTTTTAGTTTATTAGAATTTAAAAAGTTTAAATTCTTACTAATATTATTATTATGTTCATTCCAAGCTTCAATAGGATCATCGTTATTTAATCTAACTACATTAAATATAACATCCCAAAGTTTAGATACAGCTTCTTCTGAGTTAGAATTTTTAAATACTTTTAATGCCCAGGCTTCAGTAGGAACAGAAACTACAGTCCAACGAATTTTATTTGACATTGAATAATCGTAGTATTCCTTTAGAGCTAACTGACGGCTTTTTTGGAAAGCAGCTATTTTATCCATTGGAATATTTTTGTATGCATCTGGGTCTGAAGCAGAAATTGAAATGACTGCACAACCTTGTTTAGCATAAGAATTATATGATTCAGCTATCCAGTTTGGTGTTTCTTTTAGCGTATCCATAGATGCATATTCAAGTTTAAGTTTTTGTAAACTTTGATCACTATAGTGAACCACAACTTCTTTTGCCCCTTCCTTGTAAGCAACTTCAGCTATAGCTCTTGAAAAATCTACACATTCTATTGGAGAATTAACAAGCAAAACTTGATCTTTTTGTAGATTAACTCCCTTTTTAACAGCAAGGGTAGCATATTTCTTTAACATATTCTTCATATCCATGAAATCACCTCTATTTTCTAAGTTATATCACTTATTTTGACATAATATAGTAAGATAGTCTAGTTAAAATTTTTATACTTCAAATTACCTTATGAGTAATAATTATGTAGATTATTAATTAAAACATATATATAATATAAATACTTAGATATAAAGAGATTTTCATAAATGAAGGACATAAAGAGGTGATATATATGTTTAATTTGTTAAATACATTAGTTGATAAAAATAGGGAGTATGGAAGCAATGGAAAACTTGCATCATATATACCAGCTTTATTAGAGGCTAACCCAAATGACTTAGGGATATGTCTAGTAGATTTAAACGGAAAAGAGTTTTATGCTGGAGAGTGCGATAAAAGATTTACTATTCAAAGTATATCAAAAGTCGTAACATTAATTTTAGCTCTTAAAGATAATGGGAGATATAATGTATTTAAAAAAGTTAATGTTGAGCCTACAGGAATGGGGTTTAATTCTATAGTAAATTTAGAGGTAAGGGATTCGGGAAGACCTTATAATCCTATGATCAATGCTGGTGCAATAGTAACAACATCTTTAATAAATGGAAAAGATATAAATGAAAAACTTAATAAAATATTAAATTTTATAAAAATAGTTACTAAAAATGATAGTATATCAATAAATGAAAGAGTATATTTATCAGAAAAAGAAACAGGAGATAGAAATAGAGCTTTGGCATATTTTATGAAAAGTACTAAAATATTAGATGGAGATGTAGAGGAAATATTAGATTTATATTTTAAGCAGTGTTCTATAGAAGTAAGTGCAAGAGATTTGGCTAGATTCGGATCTGTGATTGCAAATGATGGTGTTATTCCTTGGAGTAATGAAAGAATAATGTCTAGAGAGGTATGTAGAATTGTCAAAACTATTATGGTTACCTGTGGAATGTATGATGCATCGGGAGAATTTGCAGTTCATGTTGGGATACCGGCAAAATCAGGAGTAGGTGGAGGCATTTTAGCTACTGTTCCTAGGAGATATGGAATAGGAATATATGGACCATCATTAGATGAGAAAGGAAATAGCTTATCAGGATTACATATAATTAAAGATTTATCAGAAGAGTTAGATTTAAGTATTTTTTAATAGATAAATCTTAAGTTATAATAAAAATTAAAACTTTAAAAATGAAAGTAGATAAGTAAATTTGCTAAATAAATAATTTATATAACAAATTTAATATATATTTATGAATTAACAAATAGCAAATTGGGAAATTTTATAAGAGAAGAGTTAAATAAGATATATAATTATAGGATATCAATATTCTATGATTATAAGTAAAACTATTTATATTAATTAAAATGTAATGATTTATAGCTATAAAAATAGTATAATTTATAATAAAAATAACTTTAAGGAGTTAATTCCTTAATTTGGAGGAAAATATGGAAAGATTATTGATTTTAGATTCTAATTCGCTTTTAAATAGAGCTTTTTATGCAATTCCTGAATTAACAACTACAGATGGTATTCATACAAATGCTGTTTATGGATTTGCAAATATGTTATTTAAAATGAAGGAAGAATTAAAACCAGATTATATAGTTGCAGCTTTTGATAAGAAAGGGCCAACATTTAGACATAAAGAATATGAAGAATATAAAGCAGGAAGAAAAAAAATGCCACCAGAGCTTGCGGAACAATTTCCTATAGTGAAAGATATGTTAGATTTATTATCTATAAGTAAATATGAAATTGATGGATTTGAAGCAGATGATATAATAGGTTCTCTTGCTAAATATGCAGAAAAAAACGAGATTGAAGTTTATATAGTGACAGGAGATAAAGATGCCCTTCAGTTAGCATCTAATAATATAAATGTAGTTATAACTAAAAAAGGAGTTTCAGAAACAGCAAAATATAATTACGAAACATTTTTTCAGGAATTTGGAGTTACTCCAACTCAATTTATAGATGTAAAGGGTCTTATGGGAGATAAATCAGATAATATACCAGGGGTACCAGGAATAGGGGAAAAAACAGCTTATAAATTAATTCAAACCTATGGTTCTGTGGAAGAAGTGTTAAATAATATAGATAATATTAGTGGAAAAAAAATAAAAGAAAATCTAGAGAACTTTAGAGAGCAAGCTATATTTAGTAAAAAGTTAGCTACTATAATTACAGAAGTACCTTTAGAATTTGATTTAGACGAAATAAAAAGTCAAGAATCGTATAATGGGGAAGGACTAAGAAAGTTATTTTTTAAGCTACAAATGAAATCACTGGTAGATAAACTTCCTGAAAATAAAGAAGATATAAAAGATGATAAAATAATTTTAGATGTTATTGATATAGACAGTTCAGATGATTTATTTAATTTGTCTAAATCTTTAAATGAAATATGTTATATAACTTATGAGGTTTTGAATAATGGAAGATATTCAGAAATAGAATTAAATAAGATGTATTTATCTTGTGGAGATAAGATTTATTTAATTAATTTTAAAAATATTTATAGTTCTAATACAAATAACGAATATCTAGGATTAAAAGTAATAATGGAAAACAAAAATCTAAAAAAGGTAATTCATGATGGAAAGTCTCTTGTTACAGTATTAAATAAATTAGGTATTTCTATAGAAAGCTTTGAATTTGATACAGCAATAGCCTCTTATCTTATTGATTCAGCAAGATCATCTTATGATTTGGTAACATTAATAAATGAATATTTAAGTGAAGATGTAACAGGTGATGATAAAACAATAGAGGCAAAGGTAAATTTGAAATTAAAGGAAATATATGAATTACTAAAAAATAAAATAAAAGAAGAAAAAATGGAGGAACTTTATTATGATGTTGAACATCCATTAATATATATTCTTTCATCTATGGAATCTTTAGGATTTAATATAAATAAAAATATGTTAGAAGATTTAGCAGTTAAATTTAAAGAAGAAATTGTTACAACAGAAAAAGAAATTTTTAAATTGGCAGAAGAAGAATTTAATATAAATTCTCCAAAGCAACTAGGAAAAATTTTATTTGAAAAATTAGATTTACCTGTAGTTAAAAAAACAAAAACAGGTTATTCAACCAATGCAGAAGTTTTAGAAAAGTTACAAGATAAACATGAGATAATACCCAAAATAACTTATTATAGACAAATAACAAAACTTAATTCTACTTATGTGGAAGGATTAAAAAATGTTATAGATATTGATGGACACATACATTCTAATTTTAATCAAACTGTAACAACAACAGGAAGGTTATCTAGTACAGAACCTAACCTTCAGAATATTCCTATAAAATATGAAATGGGAAGAGAAATAAGAAAAGTATTTATACCTAATGAACCAGGAGATATATTATTATCATGCGACTATTCACAAATAGAGCTAAGAGTTTTAGCACATATGTCACAGGATGAAAATATGATAAATGCATTTAAACATCATAGTGATATACATACAAAAACGGCATCTGAGGTATTTAAAGTTCCAGTAGAGGAAGTTACATCTTTAATGAGAAGTAGAGCTAAGGCTGTTAATTTTGGAATAGTTTATGGAATTAGTGATTTTAGTCTTTCACAAGATTTACACATAGCTAAAAAGGAAGCTTCAGAATATATGGAAATTTATTTTGATAGATATCCTAAAATAAAGGGATATTTAGATGGTGTTATAGAAGAGGCAAAGGAAAAAGGATATGTACTAACTATTTTAAATAGAAGAAGAGCGATACCAGAAATTAAATCTTCTAATAGAATAGTAAAAGCTTTAGGTGAAAGATTAGCAATGAATGCTCCTATTCAAGGAAGTGCAGCTGATATAATAAAACTAGCAATGGTTAATGTTTATAAAAAGTTAAAAGAAAGCAAATTAGAAAGTAATATAATATTACAAGTTCATGATGAACTTATATTAAATGTTAAAGCAAAAGAGCTTGAAGAGGTAAAGAAAATAGTAAAAGAAGAAATGGAAAATGTCTTAGACATAGAAGTACCTCTTGAAGTAGATATTAATTTAGGGGAAACATGGTATGATGCTAAGTAAGGGGGCTTAATTAAAAATGATTAAAATAGGATTAACAGGGGGAATTGGTTCAGGTAAAAGCACAGTATCAAAAATGCTTACTGAAAAAGGATTTAAAGTAATAGATTCAGATGATATATCAAGAGATGTTCTTATTAAGTACCCTGAAATTCTAGAAAAAATAAAAATAGAATTTGGATCAGGTTTTTTTGATTGGAGAGGGGAATTTAGAAGAAGGGAATTTGGAAATCATATTTTTCGATTCCCAAAACAAAGAAAGAAATATGAAGATATAATAATACCATATATAAAAAAGGAAATATTTCTTGAGCTAGATAAATATGAAAGAAATGGTGAATCCATGGTAATATTAGATGCGCCTACTTTAATAGAAAATGATCTTCATACATATATGGATTATATAATTGTAGTATGGGTTGATAATAATACACAAATAATGAGAATAAAAAACAGAGATAAATTATCAAGAGATGAGGCTATAAATAGATTAAATGCCCAAATATCATTAGATAGAAAAAAAGAATATGCACATATTATTATTGATAATAATAATGATTTATTAAAAACTAAGAAGCAAGTAGATAAAGTAATAGATTTTTTAAAGGTAATTAATAAATAAGGAGAAAATAATGAAATTTAAGCGTATATTAGCTATTTTAATCGTAATAATTATTGCTTATTTTGGAGTAGTATTAGTAATGAAGAACTATGTGTATCCTTACCCGTATGATGAATATATAAATAAGTATAGTGAGGAATATGAAATAGATCCATATCTTGTGTTAGCAGTCATAAAAACTGAGAGTGATTTTAATAAAGAAGCTGTTTCGAAGAGAGATGCAAAAGGATTGATGCAAATAATGGATACAACTGGAGAATGGGCAGCTAAAGAAATAGGAATTAACTACTTTATGCCATCCATGCTTTTTGATTCAGAGTTAAATATAAGGATAGGATGCTGGTATTTAAAAACATTAGAAAATGAATTTGATAATAATTTAGATTTGATATTAGCGGCTTATAATGGTGGAAGTGGAAATGTTAATAAGTGGTTAAGTGATGAAGACTATTCAAATGATGGAGAAAATTTGGATTATATACCATTCCCAGAAACTAAAAAATATGTAGATAAAGTTAAAGCAAATTACAACATATATAAATATCTTTATAATAAATAACTAAAAATAGTGCACAGTTCACAAGGCACAGTTATGGAAATAATTCAGATTTGCTGAATTAAGAATATATTAAGGCTACTATAAAATAGTTGCTATAATATAAGTTTAAGAAACTACTCAGTAGTTTCTATCCTAAACTGTGAACTGCAAATTGTGCACTGTGCACTTAATAATTTTTCACTCTCAATTAGTGTTAATTACTAATTGAAAACTGCTGTTATCCATTCATTACTTTGATATTTTGTTTCTAGTTCAAATCCATAACTTTCTACAATAGATTTGACTTTATCAAAGCTCCATTCAACAAGTCCAGATACAAGAATTTTACCATCATTTTTTAGACGTTCTCTTATAAAATTCATAAACAATTCAGTTTCTTCTCCGCCTATATTTATGTAGATCCAGTCATATGTATCATTGATTTTAATTTCATCATTTAATGCATTCCCAACTAATACTTCAATATTATATAGTCCATTTAGTGAAGCATTTAATAAAACCTCATCTTTTACATCTCTTATATCAAGAGCGGTAACTTTGGATGCACCAATAATAGCAGAAGCTACAGATAAAATTCCAGAACCAGTTCCAATATCAAGTACTGACTTATTAGATAAATTAATTTTAGTTAAAATTATATTTAGTAAATCTTTTGTTGTTTCATGTAATCCAGTACCAAAGGCTCCTTGAGAAATAAAAGATATTTTATGAATATTTTTATCATGTATAACTTCATCAGGAGAAGATAATACCCAGTTATCATTTATATGAACAGTAGGAAAATTATAATTATAATTATCATAGTTACATTGTTCTATACTTATACAATTGGTTCCTAAAATAGAGGTAACTTTTTCTTTAAACAACTCTAAATATTCTTCAGAATTTTCATAGGCAATTCTAATATTAATTGTATCAACTATTTTTTCTAAATAACCATAACCATATTCCTCAGTTGTTATTTCTAAAGGACTTTCATAAAAAACATTAAAAATATCATTGATTTGTAATTTTTCAATTTGTTCATCTAATTCTGTAAATTTAATATTATAAGTAAGTATAAACATTATTTCATCCCCCGAATATAATTCAATGTAATATTATTGAGTATAGATAGATTTTTAATTAATGTCAAGAAATATAAAATAATAAATATTCTATATAAAAAAATCACTATTTATTTCTAGATTTTGATTTAGATGACGATTTATAATTCTTTAAATTTTTACTATTAGATTTTAAATCATTTTTCCTAGAAGTAACGGTAGTATTAACTTTTTTAGTATTAGATTTTTTTCTAACCGAAAAGCCGAAAGAACCTATAGATTTTTCGGGAAGCTTAAAGTATTCTCCGTGACAATAAGAAATTAAATTTCCTTTTTCAAAATGTATTTTCCCATTATCATCTATTAAATTGCTATTAATATGTGAGCCAACTACTTCTGCTATAAACATATGATGACTTCCAAGCTTTATTATATCCTTAACTTTACACTCTATAGAAACTGGACAGTCATCTATATATGCCACATTAACATTTTCCCCATCTTTAATGGTAAAGTTCATATCTTTTATTTTATCAAATTTCCTACCTGGTTTAACTCCACAGTAGTCAACAGCTTTAACCATATTGGAAGAAGGCATATTAACTATGAATTCCATAGTTTCACATATATACTCATAAGAAAGTCGTTCAGGTCTAATAGAAATAGAAAGCATAGGAGGCTTTGTACATATTGTTCCTGTCCAACCAACTGTAAATACATTGTCTTTACCAGCTTTATTTCTAGATGTGATTAGAACTACAGGAACAGGATTTAAAACCACACTACCTTTAAAATCAATTTTATCCAAGTATATCTCTCCTTAAAATAAATTTTTAGATTACATAAAAAAGTGCACATATATTAAAGAAAAGGTAGATTCAGATATCTAAATCTACCTTTATATATTTTAATAATATCTTCTTCTTCTTCTCTTTTTCATATTAATAATTCTAGTTATAAATATTAATAGAACTAATATAACAATAAGAATTAGTAATGATAATAAGTATAGTGGTAAATTTGCTTTAACAAGCTCTAAAGAAGAAACTTGTATAGTACCAGATCTTTCTTCTGTGTATCCAGGTAATGAAAATGTTAGTTTAACTTCCTTATTACCACTAAGCTTCCAAGCATCTTTTACATCTTGAGTGTAAGAAATAGAAGCATTTTTATCATTAAAATCATTTTTATAGTACTCTACATCTTGATTTAAAATTATAGGAGCTGTTATTTGTTTTTCAGGACCAAAAAACCTAAATGCTTTATATGTTAAGTTAATAGTTCCAACTTCATCATTAGCACTCTTATAGACTTCCTTTTTAGCTAAATATCCATAATTAGCTATTTTTTCAGTGTCCTCAAATACATTAAGCCCAGTTGCACCATATTCAGATTTCAAAACAACAGTAACTAAATCTCTGCCATCTCTTTCATAAAAGCCAACAAAACAATGCCCAGCTTGATCTTCAGTTCCTGTTTTACCCCCTATATTACCATTTTTACCAAGTATTTTATTTCTTGATTCGATTATTACAGGAGTACCTGACAAATTAACACTAAGCTCACCAGTTTTAGGTGCCATAGTTTCTCTAATCCAATCATTTTTAAAAGCAGCAATTCCTATTTGTGCTAAATCATAAGCAGTAGTTTGGTTTATTTCAGTATTTGTAGGGTTTAATGGATCGATTTCTAATCCAGAAGGATTAACAAAATGTGTATTTTTAAGCCCTAAGTCATTAGCTTTTTCATTCATCATAGTTATAAAATTATCTACTGTTCCACCAACTGATTCTGCCATTAAATAAGCCGTATCATTAGCAGAGAAGATCATTACAGCTTTCATTGTATCTTCTGCTGAAATTTTGTCACCAGAATTTATCTTCTTATATCCATTTAATGAAGTTTCTGTAACCTTTAAAACAGTATCAGTAAAGGTTAGTGAATCTGATTTTGACTTATTTTCTGCAAAAAGCAATGCAGTCATAAGCTTAGTAGTACTTGCAGGTGATAATTTTAAATCTGCATTTTTTGAATAAATAACTTCACCTGTATTAATATCGATTGTTATAGCAGCTTCCCCAATAATTTCTGGAGATTGGATATTTGTCTCTTGTGCACTAACCTTATTAGCAAAAGGAGCTAATAATGAAATAGAAAGAGCAACTGCCAGCGTCTTTAATAAATTTTTTCTTTTCAATTTCATCTCCCCATTTCTTAAATATTTTTATGTATATAAGTTGTAATAAATGCTATACAGCAACTGATTATATTACAGTTACATAATTATATAGATTTCTAATTGAAGTATAAATAACAATTAAAAATTCAACTTTTAAATTACACATTTTATACACAACTTAAAGTATAACATCTACATTACATAATAACAACATAAAGAACATTTGTTAAGTGGTTTAATTTACATATAATATAATCTTAATAATTGCATAAAATAACATTATAAGTAGGAGGTGGTTAATATAAAAAGGTTTAACAAATATAGTAGTATTTTTATGATTTTTTTACTTATTAGTATTATAAATTATATCCCTGTATTAGCATTACATACAGATAAGGAAATAAAAACTGTATATTTAACATTTGAAGACGGACCTTCAGCAAATATAACTAATAAAATAATTAATACATTAAATGAAAATGATGTAAAAGCGACCTTTTTTGTTGTAGGGGATTCAGCTAATATATATTCTTATATAATAAAAACTTTAAGAAAAAGTAATATGTGTATAATGCCACACTGCAATATACATGATTATAGTTATCTATATAAAAGTGAAGAAAATTATTTCAATGATTTAGATAAATGTAAGAAGACTATAGAAAGTATAACTGGAGAAGGTAATTTGAGTTTTATAAAATTGTTGGAATGTCCAAATAATTCTCAAAATAAAAAAGAAGTGTTATCTAGAATACAACAAAAAATAATAAGTAATGGAGAATATTATATAGGGCATACTATAGCTATAGGAGATGAAAAATCAAAAGATATATCCTCAGAATTTGTAAACTCTAAGTTAAGGGATGAGGCTGGATTAAATAAGGTTGAGGTAGTTCTTATGCATGATTGTAGCAATCAAACTATTATTGCTGAAACGCTTAAAGATGTTATAAACTATTACAAAGAAAAAGGATATATATTTAAAACATTAAATGAAATGGATTCATGGGAAATTAATTATTTAAAAGAAAACAAAGTACTAAATAAAGAGTAATAAAAGCTAAGGCAAACTATCAAAAGCTACTAATAGTTTGCCTTGAATTTATTTTTTATTCTCTAATCTTTTTATCATAACATCTTTAGCTTTAAGCTCTAGAGTATCGTCTATAGGATCTAAAACAACATTCTCATACTTCTTATTTAAAGCTATAGTTAGGAATCTATCTGCAAGTTCTGGATTTTTTGATAATAATGATCCATGAAAATAGCTGCAAAAAGTATTCTTATATATACAACCCTCATTTCCATCTTCACCGTTATTTCCGTACCCATGTAAGCACTTTCCTAATGGCTTCAATCCGTTTGTGTAGGTTCTACCAGAATGATTTTCAAAACCAACATAAGTTTCATTAAAATCTTCATTGTATATAACTGTGTTTCCGATAAAACGAGTATCTCCCCCCTCGGAATAGATATCAAGTATTCCTAATCCATCAATTTTTTCACCATTTGGAGCTATGTAATATTTTCCAAGCAATTGATAACCACCACAAATAGCAATAACTACTTTTTCATCTTCAATATATTTTTGTAAGTTAGGTTTTTTTATAGTTTTTAGATCATTAGAAACGATTGATTGCTCAAAATCTTGACCGCCGCCAAAAAATAAAATATCTGTATTTTCTGAATCAAATTCATCATTTAGCGAAGTGTTAATTATATTAACCTTTATTCCTCTTTGTTCAGCTCTATGTTTAAGTATTAGAATATTACCAACATCTCCATAAACATTAAGTAAGTCAGGATAAAGATGACAAATATTTAATTCCATTTATAGACCTCCTTATTTACCAAAGTTTTTTAATGTAACCTTTTGAATGAAGATATTTTCTAAAGTTAATCATAGCAGTATAGGTAGCAAGAACATAAATCTTATCATTTTTACTACTTTTAATCTTTTCTGTTAAGTCTTCAAAGGTTTCTTCAATTATGAAAGTATCTTTATTCAATCCAGCCACATTAAGTCTAACAGCCATATCATAACATCTTATACCAGAAACAAATACTTCATCTATATTAAGATCATGAAGCTTTTCAAAGTCAACATCCCATATCCAGGAAACATCAGTACCATCAGCGTAGTTATCATTTAAAAGAAATGCCGCAGCAAAAGTATCTTTATTTAGACAAAGTGTATCTAAAGCTTGATTATATCCTGCAGGATTTTTGACTAAAATGATTTTTACATCTTTATCTTCAATATTTAATGCTTCTTGTCTTCCAAAACTAGAATCTTGATTCTGTAATGATTTTTTTATTGAATTGTCATTTATTCCAAGTTCTTTAGTTACAGCATAAGCACAAAGGCCATTATAAATATTATAAACTCCTGATTGGCTTATAGTAATTTCTAAATCATTGAGTTTTACAGTTGAGCTATCAGGTGTTAGTTCTAAAACTTCATTTACTGCATATTCTAAATCAGCTCTTTTAAATCCACAGCCTGTACAGTAGAAATCACCTAAATGATTATATGTAATATGATTATATTCATAAGGAGACTTACAGAATTTACAGAACTTAGCATCTGCATTTATTTCTATCTCTTTATTATTTCCTATGCTAGCATTAAAACCATAAAACACAGTTTTATTTTGAAGCTCAAGTTTACCTAAAAGAGACTCATCTCCATTTAAAACTAAAGTAGTATTAGGAGAAAGATGAATTCCTTCTAATATTTTTGATAAAGTAGTATAAACTTCACCATATCTATCTAGTTGGTCTCTAAAAAGGTTTGTCACAGTTATTATTTCTGGATTAATATATTCAGTTATATATTTTAAGTTAGCTTCATCAACTTCAATAACTGCATATGAATTTTCGACTTTCTTAAAGAACTTATAGTTATCAATGAAGGTTGTAACTATTCCAGGAAAAAGGTTTGCACCAGTATTATTAGTAATAACCTTATTTCCACTTTCTTTTATAATATTATAAATCATGCTAGTTGTAGTAGTTTTACCATTAGTACCTGTGATTAAAACTACATTGTAGCCTTTTGATACCTTTGAGAGTATATTTTTATCTATTTTTAAGGCCACTTTTCCAGGAAAGGTTGTTCCCCCTTTTAGTATTGTCTTTGTTAGAAAAATTGTAATTTTTGAAGCTATAATGCTTATTATTGATTTAATACTAATCTTTTTCACCACCTTATAATACTTATCCAATATTATATACAATAATATTAATAGATAATCAAAAAATAAAAAAATTGATTTTAACTATGAATAGTATATCATAACTTTATATACTTACAAATAAGGTTATTATAAGATTTTATTAATTATTGAAGTTTGACTGTTATAGATATAAGAGAGATAATATAATTAATAATTGAATGGAGGAATTAATATGGAAAATTTTATTTTTAAGAATAAAAATGGAATAGATATTAGTTGCTATAGATGGAGTAATAAATCAGAAAATACTAAAGGAATTATTCAAATAGTTCATGGAATGTCAGAATGGGCAGGAAGATATGAGTATTTCGCAAATAAACTTACACAAGAAGGATATACAGTTTATGCTCATGATCATAGTGGGCATGGAAAAAGTGTAAAGAATTTAGATAAACTAGGATTTATAAACAAAGAAAATAGATTTTATTCAATGCTTGATGATATAAGAATGTTAAATGAAATTATTAAAAAGGAAAATAAAGAATTGCCGGTAATATTATTTGGTCATAGCATGGGGTCTTTTTTAAGTCAAAGATATATACAAATTTATGGAGATACTATTGATGGTGTTATTTTATCTGGAAGTAATGGAAAGCCAAAAGTATTTACTAAAGCTGGATTAATTGTTTCTAAAATAGAAATGTTGATTAGTGGAAATTATAAGAGAAGTAAATTTATGGATAAGTTATCATTTGGAAGTTTTAATAATAGTGTTAAAAATCCAAAAACGAATTTTGATTGGCTATCTTCAGATGAAAAAGAAGTAGATAAGTATATAAAGGATAAATATTGTGGATTTATATATCCAACTCCTTTTTACTATGATTTAATAAGAGGGTTATGGGATATACATAAAGATGAAAGCCTAGAAAAGATAAAAAACTTAAATATTCCTATCTATATATTTTCTGGAGATAAAGATCCGGTGGGATATTTTGGTGATGGGGTAATAAATCTTTATGAACAATATAAAGAACTTGGTGTGAAAGATATAAGCTATAAACTATATAAAGATGGAAGACATGAAATGTTAAATGAAGTAAATAAAAATGAAGTTATTGAAGATATAATTATATGGATAAAAAAACTATAAATATACAAATATAGCAAAGAGAAATAAGGGGCTGTCGCACTAATAA
>NZ_LBMX01000049.1:0-128003 GCF_001010885.1 Clostridium sp. C8
TAATGCGACAGCTCCTTATTTTTTTTGTATAAGCATCTGAGAGAAGGAATAAGTAAACTTATAGAAGCAATTTTTTTATTTATAAAAGTCTTTTAAATTTATTCACATATATAAGGAAATGATGTAAAATTATGTAGTAATAACATATAGTGAGGGAAAAAAATTGGATTATAATAATTTTAGAGAGAGAATTTATTATGTTGATAAGAAAAAATTATTAGTTTATGCATTATTAAGTCTAGTAATGTATAGTTGTTTCGAAATAGCTCTAATATATGATAGTAGAATAATAAATGATTTTGTTAAAATATTTAAAATAATATTAGTTATGATATCTCTTATGTTTGCAATGCATTTAAAAAGCATAACTCAAAAGGAATTATATGGAGTACTGAAAATTTTTTTTGTTATACTTTGGACTGTATCTATGATTTTTTTCACGCCAAATAGCCAATTTGAAGATGTAAAAATACTATTAAGAAAGGTTGGGTGTGGTACAAACTATGAGTTTAGTATTTTTCATATAGTCATATTATATTATATTATGGCAAAATATAGACTTAATAAAAAAAATGATAAATTTATATATTTTGAATATTTTATATTAATATTAATAACGTCAACTATAAACTTCATTAATAATATTACTGATTTGCATTTTATATATAAAATATATTATTTAGTCATTATATTAATTGTAATGAGAACCTATAGGTATTTTAAAATTTATACTATAAATGTTGAAAAAAAGATAGATTTATTAAAATTAAATGTAAATTTATTAACATTAAAAATTTTAGCATCATTGTCCACTAATTATATAAATATATTTTTTATTAATGATGTAGTTAAGTTTGTTAAAATTATAATTTTTACTAGTACTATACTTATTATTATAGTTAATATAGCAAAAGAAAATTATAATTTTATATTTAAAGAAACTGTAAAAACCAATAAAAATCTAGAGGATATAAATAAGGAAATAATATATAACAATTATAAATTGGAAGAAGTATATAGAAATTTAAATGAAAAACAGCTATTGTATAAAAGATTTTTAGGATGTTTACCAAATCCTATTGTTATAATAAATAATAATCTAAGAATATATTATTGTAATGAAAAATTTTTAGATATTATGGAAGTTAATAATTTAAAAAATATAGTAAATAGAAGAATAGATAATTATATTGATTTTAAATGTGACATTAGAGATATTATATCAGATATTAATAACAGACCAGTTTCTACTACAATAAATAAAGATAATAAGAAATTAGAAGTAAGAATTTTTTCTGTAAACACTGAAAAATCAGAATTTATATTACTATTAAAAGATTTAACAGAAGAAATTAAATTGTCTAATATGAAAGAGGAATTAGAAAGTATAAAAATGAGAGAAGAAATAAAAAGAAACTTCTTGTCGAATATTTCTCATGATCTTAAGATACCTATAAATGTAATATATTCTGCTATACAACTTGAAAAAGTTTTAATACAAAATGATGATATTGAAAAATTGAGTATGTATAACGAATTAAGTAAGCAAAATTGCTTTATTCTAACAAAGTTTACTAATAATCTTATTGATATGAGTAAAATAGATTCAGAAAATTTAGAAGCAAATTTAGGTTTAGATAATATAGTAGAATTTATTGAAGATTATTTAAATTCACTATCTACTTATATAAAAAATAGTGGAATAGATATTGTATTTGATACAGAAGAAGAAGAAGAATTCGTATATTTTGATAAAGAGATGATGCAACGAATAATATTGAATTTAGTATCAAACTCATTAAAGTTTACTAAGGAGAATGGGACTATATTTATAAATATAAAAAGTACTAATAATTATGTAATGATAGATATAGGTGACAATGGAATAGGCATGAGCGAGGAATTTATAAAAAAGGCTTTTAATAAATATGAAATGGAAAATAGAACAAAGGAAAGTAATCCAACTGGTTTTGGAGTTGGGCTTTTTGTAGTTTATAATTTAGTAAAAGCTCAAAATGGAGATATAGAAATAAATAGTACTGTAGGGCAAGGAACTATTTTCACTATTAAGTTGTATAGGTAAAGGATGATTGAGTAATAAATGTTAAATGAAAAAATTAATTATAAACATAAGTGTTTAATGTCAAAAGTATTTATCGCTACACTTATAGGATTGACTTTTATTGATCTAATTTTTAAGATGACAGATGAGTTTATATTTATAATAAAAATGTTATGTTTTTCTATTTCAATTTTAATTTTTATAATGAGTGTACTCAGTGTTGATAATAAGCAAATAACAATAGTAAAGTATATAGGAATAGGATATTTTTATATAGCCATAGTAAGATTTGTGGATTTAGAATATATTTTTTCAATAAATAGTATACTTGGCTCTTTATCACTTTTTCAACTTATAACATATTTAGAAGTTTTAAACATGATATCTAGCATTGTATTATTTAAAAAAGGATATTCACCTAAGGTACAAAATATTGTATTTATTACGATTACTCCAATTATATTCGCTTTTGTACAAGCTGAGTATAGTAGTATATCTTCCATAACAGATGTATATAATGCTTATTCAGCAATTATTGCGAATCAAGGGATATTAGCAATATTATTTGGCTTTTTATTATATTATTATAAGAAAAATAAAGTTGATAAAAACTATAAATGGATTGTAGATGTAACGTTAATTATAGTGTTAAATAATATATTTGTTGTTTTAGAAGCTATATTAAATATAGAACTTACATTTCTTATATGGATAGCTAAGCCAATATCATATTTTTTAGTTTATGCCAAAATAGAAGAGATATTGATATCTAGTGTCTATGAAGGAGCTTATGAAAGTTTAAATAGAGCTAAAAAGGTTAAAACCAATTTAAATAAAAGTCTTAAGAGAAGAGAAAAACAGTTAAAAGAATTAAATCTACTCTTAGAAAAAAGTGAAAAAAAATATTATGATGTTGTTAAGACGTTGTCAGATGGATTATTACTTTTTGAAAATGATATTATGGTGTACTCCAATGATTATAAGGAAACAGATTATAATATGGTAAACGAAATAATATATGATTGCAATAAGCTAAAATTAAATAAAATATTAAGCAAGATTACTGGAGAAGAATATCCAGATAATTATGATATTAATGATTTTACTATAGAAGTAGATACAAGAAATGAATATGGAGAAAATAGAAATTTAGAAATTGATCTTGTAAAAATTAATGATAATAAAAAAATTCTAGTATTTAATGATATAACTGAAATAATAAAGCAAAGGGAAGAAATAGTTAAACTTGAAAAAAGGATAAATGATGAAAATATTAAAGACGAGTTTTATTCAAATATTTCTCATGAATTAAGAACTCCAATAAATGTTATATATTCAGCGCTTCAGCTAAATGATATATATTTAAAAAGTGATGAAGTAAATAAAATAAATAAGAACAATAACATAATAAAACAAAATTGCCTAAGATTAATTAGAACTGTGAATAATTTTATAGATAGTAATAAACTTTCAGAAGGATTTTTAGATATAGAAAAAAGTGTTTATAATATTGTAGATATAATAGAAAATGTTGTTTTATCATGTGACTTTTATATGAAACTTAGAGAAACAAAATTGATTTTTGATCCACAATATGAAGAAATATATTTTTACTGCGATAAAAGTTACATAGAAAGAATAATGTTGAATATATTATCAAATTCCTTAAAGTATGGAAAATACAAGGGTAATATTTATGTAATGGTGAAGATTGAGAATAATGAAATAATAATAGAAGTAATAAATGATGCAGAAGCAATTCCAGTAGATAAAAGAATAGTAATATTCGATAAATTTACTAAAATAAATACATCTTTAAATAGACCATCAGAAGGTAGTGGTTTAGGATTATTTTTAACTAGAGGGTTAGTTGAATTACATGATGGAGAAATAAAAATAGATGCAGGAATAAAGTACGGGAATATTTTCAAGATATCATTCCCATACGATAGTGAGCTTAAAGGCGAAGTTATATCTTTAAATAATAATATAGAGATTAATGAACTAAAAGAGAAAATAGATATAGAGTTTTCAGATATATATTTTTAATTACATAAAAACACTTGTCTATGCATATATAATAATGAATATTTTATAGAGGTGCATAAATGAGAAATAAGGAAAAAAAAACAAATAAAAAATCTAAGGAAAAGAAAATTAAAAAATCTAAAAAAATGAAAAATAAAAAAGATATTGGTTTAAATATATTTAAGGTTAATAGTAATTTTAAATTGATACCTTTAATAATTAATATATTAATTCCAGTAGGAATGGGATTTATTGTAGGATATATTAATAAAAATACTATTTCTACATATGAGGCTTTAAAAAAACCATTTTTTAGTCCTCCAGCTCTTACTTTTCCAATAGTATGGAATATACTATATGTATTAATGGGAATAGCTGCATATAGAATATATATGAAAAATAAAGAAGGTATAAATGACAATGGAGCGTACTTTTTTTATCTAGTTCAATTAATATTTAATTTAATGTGGAGCTTTATATTTTTTACATTTAAGCTATACGCAATTTCATTTTTTTGGATTATAATATTGTTTGTTTTAGTAAGTATAACATTTATTAAATTTATTAAAGCAGATAAAATATCTGCATTTTTAATAACTCCCTATATGCTATGGCTTATCTTTGCAGGAGTTTTAAATTATTTTATTTGGTTACTTAATGAAATGTAAGTTAATATGTAGTATAATATAAATAAGCCTTCTTTTGAAGGTTTATTTCATTTAGAAAGGAAGTTTTTATGGGGAAAACTTTATTTATAGCAGAAAAACCATCAGTAGCTATGGATTTTGTAAAGCTACTCAATGTTAAGGGGATAAGAAGTAATGGATATATAGAGGGAGAAAAAAGTATTTTTACATGGTGTGTAGGACATATGGTTACAATGAGTTATCCAGAAGCTTATGACGAAAAATTAAAGTTTTGGAATCTGAAAGATTTACCCTTCTTACCTAATGAATATAAATATGAAGTTATTTCTTCAGCTGCAAACCAATTTAATATAGTTAACAGTTTAATGAATAGAAAAGATGTTGATTGTATATATGTATGTACTGACTCAGGAAGAGAAGGAGAATATATTTATAGATTAGTAGATGATATGGCAGGAAAGCCTAATAAAATAAAAAAGAGAGTTTGGATTGACTCTCAGACTGAAGAAGAAATAAGAAGAGGAATAAGAGAGGCGAAATTATTATCAGATTATGATTCTTTAGCTCATTCTGCATATTTAAGAGCTAAAGAGGATTATATATTTGGTATAAACTTCTCTAGATTATTAACTCTTATGTATGGAAAAACAGTTGCTAATGCCTTAAAAAAAGACAAAAATGTAGTAGTAGCAGTTGGAAGAGTAATGACTTGTGTTCTTGGAATGGTTGTTGAAAGAGAAAGAGAAATAAGGAGTTTCAATAAAACATCTTTTTATAAAATATCTGGAGAATTTATAAAGGATAATGATGAAGTTATTATAAAAGGCGATTGGAAATCTATAGAAGGATCTAAATATTTTGAATCTCCAAAGCTGTATAATGAGGTGGGGTTTAAAAATAAAGAAGATGCTGAAATATTAATTAAAGATTTAAGAGAGATAGAATTTGGAATAGTAAATGAGGTTAAGAAAACAAAAGAAAAGAAGAATGCACCTCTTTTATATAATTTAGCAGAACTTCAAAATGAATGTACCAAAAGGTTCAAAATAAGTCCAGATGAAACTTTAAAAATAGTTCAGGGGTTATATGAGAAAAAGATGGTCACATATCCAAGAACAGATGCTAGAGTATTATCTACAGCTGTAGCTAAAGGAATAAAAAGCAATATAATAAAACTTAGAAATATGCCAATAGGAGATGAGTTAATTAATGTTACATCTGAAATATTGGAAAAAGATTATTCAAAATCTATAATGAAAAGCAAGTATGTAGATGATAGTAAAATTACTGATCACTATGCCATTATACCAACAGGAGAAGGAAAAGATACTTTAAGTAAATTGCCTAGTTTAGATAAGAAAGTTTATTATATTATACTTAGAAGATTTTTATCTATATTTTATCCACCAGCTCAATATAGTAAGATGTCTATTGTCATTTTAGTGGGGAGTGAAAGCTTTATATTAAATAAAAAAATATGTATAGATAAAGGATATTTAATTGTACTTGGAAATGAAAAAGATGAAGAACAAGAATCTTTTCCGGAAAACTTACGCAAAGGTACTAAGTTAAATATAAATGAATTAGAAATAAAAGAGGGTGAAACATCACCTCCAAAGAGATATACAACTGGATCTATGATAATAGCTATGGAAAATGCGGGAAAGTTAATAGAAGATGAAGAATTACGTGAACATATAAAAGGAGCTGGAATAGGAACTTCAGCTACCAGAGCAGAAATACTTAAAAAATTAATAAATATACAATATATACAATCTAACAACAAAACTCAAATTATAACCCCAACTGAGCTTGGAGAAATGATTTATGAAGTTATAAATGTATCTATACCATCACTTCTCAATCCATCTTTAACAGCATCATGGGAAAAAGGATTAAAGATGGTAAATGATAAGGAAATAGAGCCTAAAGAATTTATGATTAAGTTAGAAGCTTATACTAGAAAAAATACTACAAAGGTTTTAAATAATCCTAATATAAGTTTTTTAAACACCAAATTACTAAAAATTAAAAATCAATAAAAATATATAAGCTCAAAGATTATATAAATATTTTATAATCTTTGAGCTTTATTAATGTTACTTAAGAAATATTGATAATATTATATAAAATGCAGGTGCTAGAAAAACTGTCATTATTCCAGCTATTCCAATAGATAGAGAACTCATAGCACCTTCTGTTTCACCAAGTTCTAATGCTTTTGTTGTTCCTACTGCATGTGCAGCAGTTCCTAATGAAATTCCAATTGCAACTCTCTCATTAATTTTAAATAATTTACATAAAATAGGTCCGATTATAGCACCAATTATTCCAGATAAGATTATAGAAAGCACTGTTACAGGAGCTAATCCACCAAGTTGATTTGTAATTTCAATTCCTATAGGTGTGGTAACAGATTTAGAAAGTAAAGATATAGTTATAAGCTTATCCAGTTTAAATATATATCCAAAGAATACTACAGAAAATATGCCCACACTACTACCTAATAGAATACCTATAAATATTGGGATTAAATGTTGTTTTAATAATTGTAACTGCTTATATAAGGGAACAGCCAAAACAACAGTTGCAGGACCTAAAAACATATTTATAAATTGTCCTCCTTTATTATAAACATCAAAATCCACTTTAAATAATATCAGAAATCCAATTATTAATATAATAGAAATCAGTAAAGGGTTAAATAATGGGAATTTAGTTTTTTTATAAATAAAAAGTCCAACTTCAAATGATATTAGTGAAATTACTATTCCGAATAAAATATTTCCAGTTAAAATACTCATTACTTTGATTCATACTCCTTATTAGTTTTTCTTTTTTTGAAGATTCATAACAATTTGAACTGTTAATCCAGTGACTACGATAACTATAGATGTAGTAATAATGCAAAGAAGTATTATTAGTATTAAGCTATCCTTAATCGAATCAAAAGATGTTAGTAAACCTACCCCCGCAGGAACAAAGAAAAAAGCTAGATGATCTAAGAAAAAATTAGACACGGTTTCAACTTTTTCGACTTTTACAATATTACAGCATAATAAAATTAATAATATAATCATACCCAATATATTTCCTGGTATAGGTAAAGAAAGTCCTTTTGAAATAAGTTCTCCAAGTAAGTAAATGCCCAAAATTATTAGAGCTTCCCTAAAAATTTTCATTTTCAAACCTCCTTAAACTATTCAACTAATAATTTATCACTATTAAATAAAGATGTAAATGGAATAATGAAATTTACAAGAAGGATTTTCAGTGTTTAATTCTTTGAAAAGTGCATAATATTGATAATTTAAATTAAAAAATCTTATTTTTTAACAAAATATGTTGTGGTGTCATATTATAAATCATAGTAGAGATTAAAAAAATAAGGAGGTTTAAATGAAAAATAAATTAATAAAAATAGTATCATTAGTAGCCTTAATAGGAATTACAAGCTTTAGCTTTATATCATGTGGAAAAAACAATGAAATTCCTAAAAAAGAATTAACTAAAGTTAGGTTAAATGAAGTAGTTCGTTCAGTTTTTTATGCACCTATGTATGTAGCCATAAATGAAGGGCTATTTGAAGAAGAAGGAATAGAGATAGACTTATCAACAGGTCAAGGCGCAGACAAAACAATGCAGCAACTTTTAAGTAAAAATGTGGATATAGGTTTCTCTGGTCCTGAGCAAGCTATATATATACACAATCAAGGAAGAGAAGATTATCCAGTATTATTTGCACAACTAACCAAAACAGATGGATCATTTTTAGTTGGTAGAGAAGAAAATCCAAATTTCAAATGGGAAGATCTAAAAGGGGTTGAAATAATAGGGGCGAGACCAGGTGGAATGCCACAAATGGCTTTTGAGTATGTGTTAAGAAATCACGGATTAGACCCTAGAAAGGATGTATCATTAGTAACTAATATCGACTTCACAGCAACAGCTGGAGCCTTTAAGTCAGGAGTTGGAGAATATGTTAATTTATTTGAGCCAACAGCTTCTATGCTTGAAAAAGAAGGTAGTGGAAAAATAATAGCTTCAATTGGAGAAGCCGTTGGAGATTTACCATATACTTGTTTTTATACAACTAAATCTTATATGGACAAGAACCCTGAAATAGTACAAAAATTTACTAATGCAATATATAAAGGACAAAAGTGGGTTGAAACACATAGTGATGAAGAAGTAGCTAATTCAATAATTTCATTTTTCCCTGGGACTGATAAAGAGATAATAGTCTCAGTTGTTAAAAATTATAGAAAAATAAATGCAATAGCAACTAATCCATCAATTGCAGAAGAAGATTTAAATAGATTAATGGATGTAATAGAAGGTTATGATAGTAGTTTGTTACAAGACAGACCTGAATTTGAGAAGATTGTTAATAATACTTTTGCAGAAGAAGCCGTAAAATCTAAATAAATTTTTAATGGAGCTGTCTTTCTGACAGCCCCAATAAACTTCTTTCTATCAAGATTTACATAAATTAGAAAGGGGGCACAAATTTGAGTTTAATAAATATATCAAATGTGAGTTTAACGTATCATTCTTTAAAAGATGAGACAAAAGCAATAGAAAATTTAAATTTTTCAATAGAAAAAGGAGAATTTGTTAGTATAATAGGTCCATCAGGATGCGGAAAATCAACACTTTTAAATATTATTAGTGGACTTTTAAAACCATCTGAAGGGGATGTATTATATACAGATAAAGATATAAAAAATAGATTAGATAAAATGGGATACATGTTTCAAAAAGATTATTTATTTGAATGGCTTTCAGTAAGAAGCAATGTATTATTAGGGTTAAAGATTAAAGGCTTAGATAGCAAAGAAAATATAGATAGAGCAGATAGGTTGTTAGAAAATTATCAGTTATCAAAGTTTAAAGACCATAAACCAACAGAGCTTTCCGGAGGAATGAGGCAAAGGGTTGCTCTTATTAGAACTCTTGCGCTAAATCCAGATGTACTTCTTTTAGATGAGCCTTTTTCAGCTTTAGACTATCAGACAAGACTTAAAGTTTGTGATGATGTGAAAAGCATAATAAAAAGAGAAGGAAAAACAGCAATTATGGTTACACATGATTTAGGAGAAGCGATAGCAATTTCAAATAGAATAATAATCCTTACTAAAAGGCCAGCAAACTTAAAATTAGATGTGGAGATAAACTTTAAGAATACTGAAGCAACTCCATTTCAAAGGAGAAAAGAGCCAGAGTTTAACGAGTACTTTAATTTATTATGGAAGGAGCTTGATGCAGTAAATGAGTAAAGAACATGAAGATTATATAAAAAAAATAAAAAGAGATAGAATAAAAGTAGCTATATTTAGAATAGCCATATTAGTAGTATTCATTGCTTTATGGGAAGTTGCAGCAAGATTAAAGTGGATAGATCCTTTTTTAACATCGAGCCCTACTAGAATAATTAATTCATTTTTATCTTTTGTAAAAGAAGGAACACTTTTAAAGCATATATTAGTAACCTGTTATGAAACTGTATTAGGTTTTATGTTAGGAACATTACTTGGAGCCTTTATAGCTATTATATTATGGTCATCCCCTTTTACATCAAAAGTTTTAGATCCATACTTAGTAGTGCTAAATGCATTGCCAAAGGTTGCACTTGCACCAATTGTAATATTTTGGGTGGGTAATGGGATGACAGCTATAATAGTAATAGCACTTTTTATTTCAATAGTAACAACAATAATAACAGTTTTAACTGGATTTAATGAAGTTGATAAGGGAAAACTAAAGCTTATGCAAACACTTCAAGCAACAAAATTTCAAACATTAAAATATCTTGTATTTCCAGCTAATATCCAGGTTTTAATTTCTGCACTTAAAATAAATGTTGGATTATCCTGGGTAGGTGTAATTATGGGTGAATTTTTAGTTGCAAGAGAAGGCTTAGGATTCTTAATAGTATATGGTGGTCAAATTTCACAGTTAGATATGGTTATGATGAGTATAGTAATTCTTTCTATAATAGCCTTTGTTATGTATAAAGTTGTTTCGAGATTAGAAGAAAAATTAAAGAATATTAATTAATGTTGATTTTAAAAAGCTAATAGTAGTATATATTATTAGCTTTTTAAATTTAATTTTAATATGTTGTTAGCACTAAATTTTTACATTTTTATTTAATTTACTTAAAAAAAAGTTAGTTAATGGGGAATTTTTGTAAATATTTCAATTGTAAATATTAAAAAAATCTGCTAAAATGTATATTAGCTTATAATTATGTAGATTAAATGAAAAGGTGGAGAGAGTCATGAATGAAATAAAAAAACTTTTTTCTACTACAAAAAAGTATCTGAAATCGTTTTTTAGAAAACTTAGCAAAGTAATTAATAGGACAAGTGCTAATTTAATAGATAAATATAGAAAAGCTAATAAAAAGAATAAGTATGTAGAACCTATTGTCATTATAGGGGGCTCATGTATCATAACACTTATTATGATACTATGTATAAAAGGATTTACCACAGTTGAAGAAGTTGACATAACCCAAAATAGAGCTGAATATCTATATTATGAAAATAAATATGATGAAGCAATAGAAGAATATAATAAAATGCAAAAAGATGATAATTGGCCAATATGGACAGTTAAGGCTGCTGATATATATTCCTTAAAAGGGGATGTTAAGAAATCAAGTTCTCTTCTAAAGGAATCAATTATAAAGAGAGATAGAATAATAAAAGAAGAGGGCTTTGATAAGTATAGGGATAAAGATATAGAACTAATTAATTCAATGCTATTTACTTTTATTATGAATAAAGAATATGATGAAGCTATTTCATTTGGAGAGAAATACATAAATGACTATGGTTCTAATAAAGATATATTAAAAACTTTATTTTCAGCTTATATAGCTAATAATCATATATACAAAGCAGAAGGATTAACAGAAAATTATCCTTTGGATAAAAATTCTTCTTATGATATATGTATTTTGTCTAATATGAATATGCTAATAAACAGATGGGAAAATGGATTAGAATTATTAAAAGATGCATGGAATTTAGATAGAAATGAAATGAAAATATATGATGTTATAGACGATATGTATTCATTTGATAAAGATATGTTAATTAAATCTATAGAGAAAAAAATAGAAGCAAATCCAGAAGAAGCAGCATATAAAATGATGTTAGCAAAAGCATATTCTATTTCTAAAGAGAATATAGGAAAAGCTGAAGAATTAATTATAAAATTAGAAGATGAAAATATAAATGGAATATCAACAGATTATATAAATTTTGAAATATTTAAAAATTCTAACAGAGAATCGGAAGCAGAAGATTATTTGGGTGATGCTGTAAGAAAAGCAAGTAATGATAAAAAAGATTCATATATAGAGTATTATTTATCTTCATTAAGATCTTTTTACAATGAGAAATATGATGAAGCCTTTAATCTAGCTAAAAAGAGTATAGTTAAAAATAATAATTACCCTAACAGTTATGGAAGTTTGATTACAGATATATTATTAAAAAAGGGAAATATTAAACCAACTGAAGCGTATTTTAGGACAGCAATGCAAAAAGAGCCTTATAATTATGAAACAATAATGAGAATAGCTAATTATTATTCTAATTATGAGTCAAACAATGAAAAAGCAAGAGATTATTATTCATTAGCATTAAATATAAAAGTAGATAATAGTAAATTATATTACAAATTGGCTAGGCTAGATATAATTGATGAAAAATGGGATGATGCAGCATTAAATTTGAAAGAAGCTATAAAGATAGAAAAAGATAATCAGGAATATTATAGAACTTTAGGAGCTGTATATTTAACCCAAGGAAATAATGAAGAAGGAATCAACTTAATACGTGAAGCTTATGCAATGAATGAGAAAGATGTAATTTCCCTAAATAATGCTGGATGGTACTATTTAATGGTAGAAAAAGACATAGCAAGAGGATATGAAAATATAAAGGCGGCTTATGAGGAAATTTCTACAACTATGGATGAAGCAACTAAAAATACCATTGTAGGAAATTATAATAAATCAAAAGAAATTTATGAACAATTCTTAAAAGATAGTTCACAGGACTTTAAATTATCAGGAATAAAGTTAGTTTACTAAAAAGTGCCTAAGGGCACTTTTTTCTATTAAAAATTTATAAAAAGTAGTTTATATGGTAAACTTTTATAAATTCATTCTTTCAGTTTTTGAGTTAATATATGTAAATTTGTGGTGAATTGGAAAAAAGCCAGGTCATAAGCAAATTTAGATATATCCACTTTTTTATAGAAAAGTGGTGTATTTTCTGATAGTATTATATTAATAACTAATTTATGGAGGGATTTATTTGAAAAAATCTAAAAGCTTTATTCGATTGATTGTTGTAGGATTAATAATTGCCTTAGGAATTATATTTATTTTTAAGATAAATAATAAAAGTGAAATTATTATAAAAAAATGGGACAATATATATAACGAAAATAATATTATATTTTTTTATGGAGATGAAGATGATGAAAAAATAAAAATATTAAAACAAATGTATAGCATAGAAGAGAAGTTAGATGGAGAAAAAGATAAATTAAAAAAAGCCATTAAGGTATCAGAGATCTTAAATGAAATTATAACATTTGATGATATTTCTAGTTCTCAAGGAATAAATGGATATGATATATTAAAAGAAAAAGGCGACTCAAAAAAAGCATCAGCTAGAGATCTTGGAATAATATATAGAGATTTCCTTGAAAGTGTTGGATATACTGCAAGACTTGGAGTATTTAAGAGAACAGATACAAATTTTAATAAACAAAAGGCTTATTATGTAGTTGAATATTGGAGTAAAGAAGATAATAAATGGATAATGATAGATTTTATAGATAGAGGATACTTTGATGAAAAGGGTTTTCCTTGTAGTGCTATGGAACTTTTAGATACAGATATAAGAAATTTAAATTATACAGGTAATAGTAATAGAAGTGATTATATACCAATGTTGAAAAAAGTATTGTACACATACACTATAAACATAGACAATACCACGGATATGAAAAAAAGTAATAGTTATATAACTTATATTAAAAGTGAGAATGATATAAATATTAAATTTAAAGGAAGTTATATTCCCCCTACAGTATTTACACAAAATAAAGAGTTAATGAATAGAAACCCTATTGACACTACATATATAGAAGATGAAAAATTGTATATTATTTTAATGAAAAAACAAGAAGAGAAAGAGGAACCTAAACAAGATAAAGAAGAAAACTTTATAGTTGGAGCCTTTAAAAATGGAAAAATAGTTGATGAATATTATATAAGAGAAAATAATAAAGAGTTTAAAAAAGTAAAAAAATATTCAGATTTAATATTATCCAAAGGAGTTAATACAATAGAAATTTCTTTGGATGGTGAAAATATAGAAAGTAGCATAGAAATAGAGTGGTAATAGCAAATGAATTTAAAAATTGTATTTATCTTTTGATTTCTTTAATATAATTTTAAGATTTAATAGTAGATAATGAATAGACAGCTTGGAATTATAAAGGTATAATAGGATTTGTTGTAAATAAAACAGGTCTTAAAGGGAGGAAAAAGAATGAGTTTAGATTTTATCTATATAATTAAGGCTATAGTGATAGCTGTAGTAGAAGGTCTTACAGAATTTGTACCAGTTTCATCCACTGGACATATGATCTTAGTTGGAAGTTTAATAGGATTTAGATCAGGAGCAGTTGGAGCAGAAGAATTTGCCAAAATGTTTGAAGTAGTTATTCAGCTAGGAGCAATATTGGCGGTGGTAGTATTATATTGGAATAAACTTTGGAAAGCTGTAGTTGAATTTTTTACATATATATTTACATTAGGTAAAAAAGGGCACTCAGGTTTTAAGTTTGGAATAAATGTAATAATAGGATCCATTCCAGCTTTAATTGTAGGAGTAACTTTATACGATAAAATAAAAGGCTTATTTAAACCGTCAGCAGTTGTAGTTGGATTCATAGTTGGAGGTATATTATTAATTATAATAGAGAATATATACAGGAATAAGGCTTCAAAAAGAAGAAGTTATCAAACTATGGATGTTTTTGATTTAACTCCAATACAAGCATTAAAGGTTGGACTTTTTCAAATTTTAGCAATGTGGCCAGGAATGTCAAGAAGTGCATCAACAATAATGGGTGGATGGATTGCAGGCCTTTCAACTCCAGTAGCGGCAGAATTCTCATTCTTTTTAGCAATTCCAGCTATGGTAGGCTCATCAATTATGGATTTATCTAATTTTGATTTTTCAATAATGAATTCTACATATGTAGTTGCATTGATTGTTGGCTTCATAGTAGCATTTATAGTGGCATTAATAGTTATGGATATGTTTGTAAGCTACCTAAAGAAGAAACCAATGAGAATATTTGCTATTTATAGAATTATTGCAGGTATTGTTTTATTAGCATTATCTGTTGCAGGAATAGTAACTTTAACAATATAATAAGTAGGACTAATAATTATCTTTTTAAATTATTAGTCCTATTTATTATATTTATAAGATATTTTTTAATATTTTTTTATTTCGATTTCCAAAGCATTTTTTAAATACTCAATTTTTTTACTATAATCTTTAGATTTATTTGTTAAATTAGATTGAATCATATTTACTTTAGACTGTAAATTTCTTGTGGAATCTAAAGCAGAATTTATTTTACCTTGAATAAAATAATCAGTAAAAAAGTTGTCAAAAATATAATCCATTATTCCATCGAAGCTATTAAGATTTAATGAAATACTAATTTCATCACTTAGATCAGAGAGTTCAGTATTATATCTATTTAGCATAATTTTAATATCATTAATTGATTTTGAGGCATCTTCCATTTTAGAGCGTTTAGCCATTGTGGCTAAGAAATCTCCGCCTAGCATATCATAAATTCCCCAATTTTGAGCACTATTTAAATGGGAAATAGCTTCATCTATATAAGGGACAAGCTTATTCCCTTCAAAAATAGCTTCTTGAATTTCCTTTAGATTTAAAGAAGCAGATTTCATTTTGTCTAAAAGTAAAGAAATTTCTTTACTACTTTCATTATTTAAATTTAAAATATACTGGGAAGATGTATTTAAAAGATTTTCATGTTTTAAATCTATATCTCCAAGTTCAGAAATATTATTTAATATTTTTTTCTTATCTGATGCAAGTCTATTTAAATAATCCTCACATTCTAAAAATTTTGCTTGAGCTTGTAAGAATTCAATCTTTTCCTCTGACAATTTTTCATCTAGAGAACCTTTAATTTTATAATAAATATAACTTAAACTAAATGATTCTAAATTAGAAACATCCTTTTCTTCTTTAGATAATATCTTTTTCAATTCTTTTAATGATGTGTTTGTTTTAGTAATTTCTAAATCGATATTAGAAAGCTTTGTTTTTAGTTTTTTTAAAGTATTTTTATCTTCTTCAAGTTTTAAAAATTCTTCGTTAAAGTTAAGCATAAATAATCCCCCTCATTCAAAATAAATATAATCATATTATAAGGTAATGCATACCTTATATCAAGACTTTTGATAATTTTTATATAAATTAAAAGATAATTAGATAAAAATTACCAAAATGAAAAAAATTATTAAAAATATAATTATTCTACTTTTCAGCATAAAATCTTTATGCTATCATTAAGTAAGAGAGTAAATAACATTTTGAAAACAATTGCATAAACAACATTTAAAGTTGTTAAATTTTTTTAAAATGAATTAACAGAAAATTTTAAATGTATAGTCAATTTAAAAGTTACTGAAGGAGTAGGGGGAATTTTAAATGTCACAACAAATTAAGAAAATAGCGTTACTAACAGGTGGTGGAGATTGTCCAGGATTAAATGCAGTTATAAGAGCGGTAACACGAACAGCAATATTAAACTATGGAATGGAAGTAATAGGTTATAAGTTTGGATACAGAGGATTGTATAATAATGATTTCGTACCTCTAACTTTAGAAAGTGTATCAGGTATTCTTCATAGGGGAGGAACTATATTATATAGCTCAAATAAAGACAACTTATTTGATTATTTAGTAGAAGAAAATGGATCTATGATAAAAAAAGATGTATCAGATGTAGGTGTAGAAAACCTAAAAAAAGAAGGAGTAGATGTATTAGTTGTAATAGGAGGAGATGGTACTTTAACATCAGCAAGAGATTTTGCAAGAAAAGGTGTTAAAGTAATAGGTGTGCCAAAAACCATTGATAATGATTTAGCGTCAACAGATGTAACTTTTGGATTTAATACAGCTATAGATGTAGCTACAGAAGCTTTAGATAGACTTCATACTACAGCAGAATCTCATCATAGAGTAATGATTTGTGAAGTTATGGGTAGAGGTGCAGGTTGGATAGCATTAGAATCTGGGATTGCAGGTTCTGCAGATGTTATATTATTGCCAGAAATCCCTTATGATATAAATAAAATCGCAGATAAGGTTAAGGAAAGAGAAGCAGAAGGAAAAAGATTTAGTATAGTAGTAGTAGCGGAAGGTGCAAAGCCAAAAGACGGGGATGTAGTAGTTGCTAAAATAGTTGCGGATAGCCCAGATCCAATTAGACTTGGAGGAATAGGAAATAAATTAGCAGGTGATTTAGAAAAAGTATTACCAGACAAAGAAATAAGATGTACAGTTCTTGGACATATTCAAAGAGGTGGAATAACGTCAACATATGATAGAATTTTATCAACAAGATATGGAGTTGGAGCAGTAGAACTAATTAATGAAGGTAAATTTGGTGATATGGTTTGTCTTAAAGATGGGAAAATATCTAGTGATAGCTTAGAAAATGTTATAGGACAAAAATCAAAATTAGTTGATCCAAATGGAGAATTAGTAAAAATTGCGAAGAAAATAGGAATTTCTTTTGCCGATTAAGTAGAAAATAAGTGGTAGAGAGTTAAACTCTACCACTATTTTTAATATTAAAAATGAATAAAAACTAAATAAAAGTTATATAAACTTTTGTTTGATACTTCAAAATTTTCTGACAATATGATATAATTTTAATAGGCAGAGATTACAGGAAAGAAAGCTGGAGGGTATTATGAAAGAAATAAAGAAATATTTAGAATCAAGAATTGGGACATATGGATTTTTCTTTGAGGATTTGAAGAGTGGATATATCTATGGGTACAATGAAAACGTTCAAATGGTAGCAGCAGGTTGTATGAAGTTGCCTATAGCTGTATCATTAATAAAAGCAGTAGAAGATAAAAAGATAGATTTTCTAGATAAAATTAGAATAGATGGAAAAGATAAGGTCTTTGGGACTGGAATAATTCACGAGTTTAATGAAAGAGAATATACTGTCTTCGAATTACTTGTTGCAATGTTAATTCAAAGCGATAACACTGCTGCAAACAAAATAATAGATATAGTAGGAATGGATAAAATAAACAAAAACATAGAAGAAATGGGATTGAAAAATACAGTATTAAATAGAAAAACCACTGATGAGAGAAAAGTAAAAAATGAAGTTGAAAATATAACATGTGCACTAGATCTTGCAAAGGTATGGAGACATTTATATAATGCAACATATTTAAGTAAAGAAAATAGTCAAATGTTAATAGATATTTTAACAAGGCAGCAAATAAAGAATAAATTAGCATTGTATATTCCAGATGACTTAAAATATGAAATTTCTAGCAAAACTGGTGATAAAAATGGCGTGGAAAATGATACAGAATTGATTAGGTTATCAAAAGGAAACTTCACATTCACACTATTATCTATGGGAATTCCTAATAGCGTTTATGGAACTGTTACTTTAGCTAAGTGTGGAAAGATGATGTGGGATAATGTTATGAATAATTGGCACTAAGGCTATAAACTTTATATATGAGATTTTAAGATAAGTATTGTTCAAGTAGAAATTAAAAAATATAAATTTTCAGGTAAAAATAAGGATAGGTATATAATTATCCTTATTTTTATTTATTTAGAATAACAAGTTAAATATTTACTGACATGATTATGAAATAATTTTTACTGTGAAATTTAATACTTTCTTGACAATAAATTATATAAGTGTTATTCTAATGAAAAAAGATAACCTTTAAATTAATCCAGAGAGATTAACAAGGAAGAAATTGTAAAAGTGAAAATACTTTTATGTAGGCTTATTATACCTTCCTTGAAATTAAGGAAGGTTTTTTTGTGCAAATTATAATATATAATTAAATTAATATACCTTTAAATTTAACACAGAGATGTTAACAAGGAGTGATGTAAATGAATATAAAAAGCAAACATTTAATCGACCCAATGGATTTTTCAAAAGACGAACTGCAAGAAATTTTTAAGCTAGCACATCAAATAATAGCAAATCCAAGAGAATATTCTCATATCTGTGATGGAAAAATTTTAGCCACGTTATTTTATGAACCAAGTACAAGAACTAGATTTAGTTTCGAAGCTGCCATGATGAGACTTGGGGGTAAAATTTTGGGATTTTCAGAACCAAATTCAAGTTCTACTGCAAAAGGAGAAACTTTAGCAGATACTATAACAATGGTATCTATATATTCTGACATAATAGCTATGAGACATCCCATGGAGGGTTCTGCTAAACTTGCAAGTATGTACTCAGAGGTGCCTGTAATAAATGCAGGAGATGGAGGACATCAGCATCCAACTCAAACATTAACAGATCTTTTAACTATAGAATCTTTAAAAGATGGATTAACAAATCATACCGTAGGAATTTGTGGGGACTTAAAAAATGGAAGAACAGTACACTCACTTATAAAAGCTATGTCAAGATATGAAGGCACTAAATTTATCTTAATTTCACCAAAAGAATTATCAATACCAATTTATATAAGAGAAGAAATATTGGCAAAAAATAATATAGAGTTTAAAGAAGTTGAAAAACTAGAAGATATAATAGACGAACTAGATATCTTATATATGACAAGAATTCAAAAAGAAAGATTTTTTAATGAAGAGGAATATATAAGGCTTAAAGATAGTTATATTTTAGATGTCGAGAAAATGGAATTAGCAAAAAGGGATATGATAGTTATGCACCCATTACCAAGAGTAAATGAAATCTCTATAGAAGTAGATAAAGATGAGAGAGCTTGTTATTTTAAGCAAGCAGAATATGGAATGTACGTAAGAATGGCATTAATTGCAAAACTTTTGGGGGTGGCTTAGATGTTAGAAATAACAAGTATTAAAAATGGACTAGTAATAGACCATATAAAAGTTGGAATGGGAATAAAAATATTTAACTATTTAAATCTTGATAAAGTTAATAGTCAAGTTGCTTTAATAATGAATGTTGAAAGTGATAAGATTGGAAAAAAAGATATAATTAAAATAGAAAATTCCTCAGAAGTAAATTATACAATTTTAGGATTACTTTCACCGAATCTTACTATAAATGAGGTAAGGTTTGGTGAAATAGTTAGAAAAATAAAGCCAAAGTTACCTAAAAAGGTTATAGATGTTCTGATTTGCAGTAATCCAAGGTGTATTACAGAAGTAGAACAATATGTTCCACATACATTTAATTTGATAGATGAAGATAAAGGAACATATAAGTGCGATTATTGCGATCACATAACAAGTCTATCTGATTTATAGATTTAAATATAATTTATGAGGTGAAATTATGAATTTGCTAATAAAAAACGCTAGAATAGTAGATTACTCACAGGATTTTATTGGGGATATTTATATAGAGAATGGAAAAATAAAAGAAGTAGGATTAGATATTAATATAGAAGCGGTAGATCTTATAGATGCTAAGGGACTTACTCTAATGCCTTCATTTATAGATACTCATGCACACTTTAGAGAGCCTGGACTTACTTACAAAGAAGATATAGAAAGCGGCTCTAAAGCAGCATTAAGAGGGGGATATACTGGAGTATGTTTGATGGCGAACACTAAGCCAATATGCTCTAGTAAAGAAATTTTAGAAGAGGTTAGAAATAGAGAAGAAGAATTAAATTTAATAGATTTACACCAATGTATATCTGTTACAAAAGGTTTTAATGGCAAAGATATAAGTCATTTAGATGATTTTAGTAATGATAATAAAGTTAAAGCAATATCTGACGATGGTGTTGGAGTTATGGATTCAGACGTAATGTATAAAGCTATGTTAAAGGCAAAAGAATATGACTGGATAATAATGTCTCATGCAGAAGATCATAAATTTTCACATATAGATATGAGAATAGCTGAAAATATAATGACTTTAAGAGATATATATTTAGCAAAAGAAACTGGAGCAAGACTTCATATGTGTCATGTTAGTACAAAAGAAGCGGTAGGATATATTAGAGAAGCAAAGAAGCAATTTAATAATATAACTTGTGAAGTTACGCCACATCATATATATTTAACAAAAGATATAAGCAATTATAGAGTAAATCCTCCTATAAGGGAAAAAGACGATGCATCTGAAATTATAAATGCTATAAAAGATGGAATTATAGATTGTATAGGTACAGATCATGCTCCTCATACAAAAGAAGATAAAGAAAAAGGAGCACCAGGAATAGTTGGAATTGAAACATCATTTTCTATATGTTATACAAGATTAGTTAAATCAGGAGCTATAACTTTAAATAAGTTAAGTGAAATTATGTCAAGAAATGGAGCGAATATTCTAGGAATGAATAAAGGCAGAATTACCCCAGGGGTTGAAGGTGATATAGTTTTATTAGATTTAGATAAGAATATAGTAGTAAATTCAAATGATTTTCATTCAAAAGGTAAAAATACTCCATTTGAAGGCATGGAGTTTTATGGAGAAGTTCAAATGACTATAAAAGAGGGACGAATTCTTTATAAGAAATAGGAGGATATTCATGGAAAGTTTAATAATAGATAAATTATTTAATAGAGTAAAAGAAAGAGGAGTAGTTTGTGTTGGATTAGACACAGCACTTGAATATATACCTAGCTATATTTTTGAAGGAAGATCGGAAGTAGAGGCATTAGTTGAGTTTAATAAAGCAATAATAGATGCAACTATAGATGTAGCAGCATGCTTTAAGGTTCAAATTGCTTATTATGAATCCTTAGGATTAAAGGGTATGATGGCTTATAAAGAAACTTTAGATTATTTAAGAGAGAAGGATGCAATTATAATTGCAGATATAAAAAGAGGAGATATAGCAGCAACAGCTAAGCAATATGCAAAAGCACACTTTGAAGGAGATTTTGAAGCAGATTTTATAACTCTTAGCCCATATATGGGAATGGATAGTATAGAACCATATATGCCATATATAGAAAAAGGAAATAAGGGGATTTTCTCATTAGTTAGGACTTCTAATCCAGGAGCAGAAGATATAGAAATGCTAAAGACTATAGATTCAAGAGATGTATACAAGGTTGTTGGAGATAAAATTGCTGAGATTGGAAAAGAAGTAATAGGACAATGTGGATATTCAAGTATAGGTGGGGTTATAGGATGCACTCATGTTGAAGAAGGAATTGAAATAAGAAAAAGATTTAAAAATATGTTTTTCTTAATACCTGGTTATGGAGCTCAAGGTGGAAAGGCAGATGATGTGGCTTTATATTTAAATAGTGGAAATGGAGGCGTAGTAAACTCTTCAAGAGCTATACTTTTAGCATATAAAAACCAAGCGGATAGAGAAAAAGAATTTGCAATTTGTGCAAGAGAAGAAGTTATAAGGATGAGAGATGAAATAAAGGCAGCAGTAGAAAGTTTATAGGAGGAAAACTAATGAAGGTAACTTACACAAAATCAAGAGTTATATCAAATGAAAAAATAGTTGATGGAATATACAAAATGGTTGTAGAAGATAATAATGAAGTGAAGCCAGGACAATTCTACATGTTGAAATTAAATGGACAAACTTTACTTCCTAGACCTATAAGTGTATGTGAAAAAAATGAAGGAACTATAACTTTCTTATATGCAGCTGTTGGAAATGGTACAAGAGAATATACTAATTTAGAAAAGGGCGAATATATAAATCTTACTGGGCCATTAGGAAATGGATTTAATGTATATACAAACCTTGGTAAGGTTGCTTTGGTTTCTGGTGGCATAGGTACTGCACCAATGTTAGAGGTGGCTAAAAAAATTAAAGAGAATAACAACTCTTCTAAGCTAGATTTATATGCAGGTTTTAGAGAAGATATTTATTTAATAGATGAAATAAAGAGTTATGTAGATGAAGTATATATAAGTACAAATACTGGTAAACATGGACATAAAGGATTTGTAACTGATATTTTAAATGTAGAGGACTATGATACTGTACTTTGCTGTGGACCAGAAATAATGATGAAAAAGGTTATAGATATGTGTAAAGAAAAAGGTGTAAAAATATATGTGTCTATGGAAAAACATATGGCTTGTGGTGTTGGAGCATGTCTTGTCTGTACATGTAAAACCAAGGATGGAAATAAAAGGACATGTAAGGATGGTCCAGTATTCGATGGGAATTATGTTGAACTGTAAAATCAAAGGAGGAATTTTATAAATGTTGAAAGTAAATATAAATGGAGTAGAATTTAAAAATCCAGTAATAGCAGCATCAGGAACCTTTGGTTTTGGAGCAGAATATAATAATTTTTATGATGTAGGTATCTTGGGAGGAATATCATCAAAGGGATTAACTTTAAATCCTAAGGATGGTAATGAGGGAATAAGAGTATATGAAACTCCATCTGGAATGATGAATTCAGTTGGACTTCAAAATCCAGGAGTAGATAGATTTATAAATGAAGAACTTCCTAAAATGAAAAAACTTGGCACTAATATTATTGCAAATGTTGGTGGAGGATGTATAGAAGATTATGAGGAAGCTATTGAAAAATTAAAAGGTACAGATATAGATATGATAGAACTTAATATATCATGTCCTAATGTAAAATCAGGAGGAATGGCATTTGGCATAAAATCAAATGTAGCTTATGAAGTTGTTTCAAAGATTAAGAAGATTTCAGATAAACCACTTATGGTTAAGCTTTCACCTAATGCTGAAGATATAGTTAAAATGGCGATAAGCTGCGAGGAAGCTGGAGCAGATTCAATATCTTTAATAAATACATTAAAGGGATTTGCGATAGATCCATATAAAAGAAAGCCTATATTCAATAATATGTACGCAGGACTTTCGGGACCAGCTGTAAAGCCAATAGCATTAAGAATGGTACATGAAGTTTCTAAGGCTGTTAACATACCTGTAATAGGCTTAGGAGGAATTTCTACTGGAATAGATGCAATTGAATTCATGATGGTAGGAGCTTCCGCAATTCAAATAGGAACTATAAATTTTATAAATCCCATGGCTGGAAAAGAAATAATAGAGGAAATGAAAAAATTCTGCATAGAGCAAGGGATTAAAAATATAAAAGAAATAATAGGTTGTATATAGTAATGTATATAAGTAGGACAGTATATAGTTTTTAACATTCTATATACTGTCCTTAAAAATATGTATATTATTTTTTTGAAAATACTCCAATTATTATATTTATAATATCTTTTATAGTATCTAATTGATTAATAATTCCATCTTTCATAACGATGGCTTCTGCTGTAGTTTCAACAGCTACATCACTTATATCTTTAACATTTTCAGATATTCCATTTAAATTTTTAATAGTGTTATCTAAATTTGTTTTATTATCTTTAAGTGTAGTGTTTATATTATCAATAAGTACAATAATTTTTCTTAAGGCTAAAATTAAATAAATTAAAGCTATAACAGAAGCGATAACTATAATAGTCAATAGAAGAGTATTAAAATTTATAGTAATAGTCATATTATATACCCTCACTTAAAATTTATAATAATAGTTATATTAAATAATTATGCATTTGAATCCTCTTTAACTTCATTATCAGTTTCAGTTATAATTTTTTCTGTAAGTTCTTCTACAGAATCATTTGTTACAGCTTTTTTTGATTCAAGATATTTTGCAATCTTATTTTTAGCATCACTAAAATTATTTTTAGCATCTTCAGTAACATCTATAGCTTTTGTTTTAATTGTATTATTTAAATCGTTAGCAGTTTTCTTTAATGATTTTCTAGTATCTTTTCCTGATTTAGGTGCAAATAAAAGTCCACTAGCTAGTCCAGCGGCAACGCCAATAGTAGCGCCTAATGCAACATTTTTTGCAATTTTAGCTTTTTCTTTTTTAGCTTTTTCTTTTTTCTTTTGTTCTATTAAATTTGTCAAATTCATATTTTAACCCCCCTATTACGATACTTTTATATATAATGGATTATAAAGGAAAATACAAATAAATACAAGCTGTTAAAGTCGAAAATGCTTATAATAAAATAATAATATTAAAATATAACTAAATAAATAATAAAAAAACTTTATATTATACATTAAATAATGTAAAATGAATATTGATAACAATTAAGATTTTATTAAAATCATTGTATTAAAAAAATCTATTAGAAGATTTTTATTAATATAAGAATTTAGGGAGGATACAATGAGATTAAAAAAAATAAAAGTGATTTTTAGTGTAGTTATTATAATATTACTAGGGCTTATAGGTTATATAGTAAATGGTATACTAAATAAAGAAACAAAAGAGGTTATAGTAGCAAAAAAGTTTATAGAGAATTTATCAGATGAGAAGATAATAAATAATTCCGATTATTATAAAGAAGCAATTGAAGAAGAAGCTTTAAATAAATTAAATAGTAAGAGTTCGCAAATACAGTATTCTGTTATAGTAGGAAATTATGGAGTGGATATTGATAAAAATTACAATGTATTGGGATTTTCAAATAAAAACTTAGGAGCAAATACTAAATTAGCGGAGATATCAGAAGAAGAAGCTATTAGTTTAGCTACAAAATATATAAAAAAAATTACAGACGATGAATTTATGTTTAAAGAAATTAAATCAAGAGAAAAGGAAGACAGTCCATGTTATAATGTAGTATTTTATAAATGCAAAGATGGATATCCATATTATAAACAGGAAATAAATACTTCTATAAACAAGGTTACTGGTAAATTAGAATCATATTCTAACTATCCATTAGATAATATAAAACATATAAAAGATATTAATATAGATGAATATAAAGCAAAAAATATAGTTCAAAATTATTTTATTAATTTAAATTTAAAATCAGAAATATTGGACAAACCAATGATTGCCTTTGTATCAGTAAATGATAATGAAATGGCATTATCATTTGTATATAACGTTAAAACAATAGATGATAAGAATAAGGAAGAAAAATATATAATATATATTAGAGCAGATTTAGGAGAGGTTATAAATTATAATTTAGAGTCTAGCACAAATAGCTAAAATAAAAAAAGAGATTTGAATTTTAATCAAATCTCTTTTTTGTTAGTTAATATCACTAATCATTATTAGGATCTGGAACTTCAGGAGTTTCATTATTGCTTTCAGAATCCTTTAGTTGAATGGTAATTGTATCTCCCTTTTTAGCTTTATCAGAAGATAAACTTTTAATTATTCTAGTTTTTGCATTATTATTAGATATCTTAATATTTACACCTTTAGATTTTAATATTTCTATAGCCATATCAACATTGCTTCCAACAGAAATCCCTAAATCAGATAAATTAAATTCTTCATCCTTTGGCACATATTTAGTATCATCTTTTTCTGTTGGAAGAACATATTTAAAATCAGCTGCTCCTGAAGAAGGATTTTCTTTCTTTATAAATACTCTTTCTTCAATTAAGTCCTTTGGAGTATTTTCAGTTGCTAATTTATTATTGTTTTTATTAACTTTAGCTGTTACATGTACATCGCAAACTCCTGTAGGCTCTGTACCAGCTATAAACATTTCAGTATAAACTCTTGAGCCTCTAGGATCCTTAGCACAAAGGTCTGTTGCTCTTTTTCCAGAATCTTTACATATAGCAACGGTAGTAATACCACCTGGGTTTCCATCAAATTCCTTATATTCTAAGTTTGCATGAATTGGAGCCATCATAGCACCCCATAATGAAGCAGCAGATGAACTATAACTTGCGCCACCCATAGCAGAACGGTTATCATATCCAATCCAAACAGCTCCTGAATAATAAGGAGTTAACCCAGCAAATAAAAAGTCTGTAACAAGACTAGTTGTTCCTGTTTTACCTATTACAGGCATATTAGGAAGCTTTGCCAAAGCACCATCAAAGGTTAAAGGACCCTTTAATAAATCCCTCATTATATATGCAGTTTGAGGAGAAAATACTTGTGTTTGCTTAGGTTTAGATTCTAATATAATTTTACCAGTTGCATCAGCAACTTTAGTATATAAAATAGGTTTAGTATATAAACCATTATTTCCAAAGCTTCCAAAAGCGGAAGCTAGTATATATGGATTACCACCATCTACAGAACCGTCGTCATCAACACCTGTAAATTCACCTAATGCTACGGTAGCTATGAATTTTGATTTTTCGCCATAAACCAATCCCAGTTTTTCACCATAAGCCAATCCAGTTTCAACTCCAAGTTTGTCTTCGACTAGAACTGTTGGTACATTTTTAGATAATGCAAGTGATTGTCTTGCTGTAATTAATCCATCTGAAACCTTGTTCCAGTTTGCTGGATTATATCCACCATATTTACTTTGAATAGATGATGGAAGACCTGCATCATCTAGCACTGTACCAGCTGTAATAGCCTTAGTATCAATAGCAGGGCCATAAACTGTTAAAGGTTTAGTAGTTGATCCAACAGATCTTAAAGCATAATAAGCTCTATTTGTAGATCTTGCAGGCTGTTCACCTCTTCCACCAACCATTGCTTTAACTTGGCCAGTTTTATAATCAATAATTACAGCAGCAGCTTGAAGTGCTGGAGTTCCATTTTCATCAGTAACTTCTGGGTTAGCGTAAATATCAAGTTGTTGTATACTATTTCTATCATTTAAAACGGCTTGGGTAGAATCTTGAATTGTTCTATCCATAGTAGTATAAATTTTAAGTCCGCCAGTAGCAAATAATCTATCAACTTCCTCATCAGTATATTTATACACTTCTTTTAGATCTTCTCGCACTTGATCTAAAGCTGGATATACAAACCATTCATAATTAATTTTATAGTCAATTACTGTTTGAGAAAATACAAATTGATTAGCATCTACAAAAGCATATGCTTCATCGTATTCTGATTGAGTTATATATCCTAAATCTCTCATTTTCATAAGAACAGTTTTTGTTCTATCTAAATATATTGTAGGATCTTCTTTATTTTCAGGATCATAAGGACTATAAGCACTTGGTGCTTGAGTTAAACCAGCAATAAATGCAGATTCAGGTAAAGTTAAATCTTTAGCACTTTTTTCAAAGAAATATTTTGAAGCAGCCTCTACTCCATAAATTTTACCACCTAAAGGAATAGTGTTTAAATATGCTTCTAATATTTGGTCTTTAGTAAGTTTATTTTCAAGTGTTAATGAAAGATAAATTTCTCTTATTTTTCTTTCAATCTTAACATCGTTTGTTAATAATGTATTTTTTATTAATTGTTGAGTAAGAGTAGATCCACCTTGTACGTTTCCACTTCCTGTAAAGAAGTATTTTGCAGATCTTAGAGCTGAACCTAAAGTTCTTTTTATATCTACGCCAGGATGTTTATAAAAACGTTCATCTTCAATTGAAATGTAAGCATCTTTTAAGTATTTGGACATTTCATCTAACTTTACTTTATATCTCTCTTCTTTAGTTGGTAGATTATCAATATATTGACCTTCACTATCATAAATCATTGAAGGCTCATTTAAAGTCAGGACCGCATTTACGTCAAGAGGCTCAGTACTTTTAATTATTGCAAATACATAACCAAGTCCAACAACAAAGCAAAGAAGCCCTGCTATTAATATTCCAAGAAAAGTACCTTTCAAAATTTTCTTATATTTAGGTTGATTTTTTTTCTTTTTAGAATTTTTGCCGCTGTTTTTATTTTTCTTAACATTAGCTTGGCTTTTTTCTGTTCTAGAAGTATCTTTAGTAGCCATTTGTTCCTCCCTTGCAATTTAAAATTATTTAAAGTATAAAATAAATAATATAGAATATTATAGCATATTTATATAAAGAGTAAAATAATAACTCAAGAAGGTGTCTATGAAGTATTATACAAAAAAACCTAAAATGCGATTTCAAATTAAACATCCTAAACTTATATTGGGTATTATTGCCATTTGTGTCTTATTTAATTCTATATTGTATTTTTTTGATAAAAATATTTTACCAGCTGTTTTAACTATAGGAGAAGAGCAGTTAAAAAGAGAAGCAACAGAGATTATAAATGAAACAGCTTTGGATATTTATTCAAATCAATTTGATTATTCTGACATGATAATTATAGAAAAAGATAATGATGGAAATATAACTATGCTAAGAGCCGATACTGTAAAATTAAATTATCTATCGTCAAAATTGATTTTAGCATCTAACGATAAATTTGGGAAATTACAAGAGATGGGGTTAGAAGTGCCCTTAGGATATATGACTAAAAATTTAGTTTTTTATAATTTGGGGCCTAAGATAAATATAAATATGAATCAAATAGGGAATATAACTAGTAGTTATGAATCTGTATTTGAAAGTGCAGGTATTAATCAAACAAGGCATAAAATATATTTGCATGTTAATATGAAAATGAAAATAGTTGTGCCTCTTAATAGCAAAGATGTAGAAATAGCATGTGAAATTCCAATAGCAGAAACAATAATAGTAGGAAAAATTCCAAATACAGCAATAGAACTTAATAAATAATTGAAAATGAAAGAATGAAAGAATTTATGTTATAATTCAGGCAAGCTGAATTAAGAAAATTTAATTAAAATAAAAAACTCCTAATTTTAGGAGTTTTTTATTGTATTTAGAAAACCCCGCGTTAGACGTGGGGTTCCGTATAGCTTATAGCTATGAGTATGACAAAAAAACTCCTTCTGATATAATAAAAATGCGGTCTGGCAACTGCACTTTAATATCAGAAGGAGGACATTCGAAATGAATGATGTACATAGTTTATCACATACAAAGTGGAACTGCAAATACCATATTGTATTTGCGCCGAAATATAGAAGGAAAGTATTTTATGAAGAAAAAAGATTAGAGGTAGGAGCAATACTTAGAAAATTATGTGAATGGAAAGGCGTAAATATAATAGAAGCTGAAGTTTGTGTAGATCATATTCATATGTTAGTAGAAATACCACCTAAAATGAGCGTATCAAGTTTTATGGGATATCTTAAAGGAAAAAGTAGTTTGATGATATTTGAAAAATGGGGGAATATGAAATATAAATATAGAAATAGAGAATTTTGGTGTAGGGGATATTATGTTGATACAGTAGGGAAAAATACTAAAAAAATAAAAGAGTATATAGCTAATCAATTGCAGGAAGATAAAGTATCAGAGCAGCTTACAATGGAATATTTAGACCCGTTTACGGGTAGCAAATAGAAGGAATGCGTGTGCCAGACCGAGGGTACGCCTTTAGGCGATGCTAGTAATAAAGGGCTAGGCCCGAAAATGCAAAACCACCAGCTAAGCTGGTGGATTTTTATTTAAATCTAATTGTTAATTTTAAATTGTCAATTGACTTAGTTCCAGTTAAATACATAAGGTACATTTCTGTAAAAACTTTCATAATCAAGACCATATCCAACTACAAATAAATCTTCTATTTCAAAGCAACAATAGTCTGGTCTTAAATCAACTTTTCTTCTAGAAGGCTTATCTAATAGCACACAAGTCTTAACAGATTTGGCTCCACGTTTTTTTACATAATCAACAACAAACTCCATTGTATATCCAGTATCTATAATATCATCTACTATTAATACATCCCATCCTTCTATATTGTCTGGAATATCATTTACAACCTTAACTTCACCAGTGCTTTCTTCACCATGACCATAACTTGAAGTAGTCATAAAACCAACTTTTGCTTTACAATCAATTGCTCTAAATATGTCAGCCCCAAAAACAAAACTTCCTCTAAGAAGTGGAAGAACATAAAGTTTCTTATCTTTATAATCTTCAGTAATAATTTTTCCAAGTTCTGCAACTCTAGTTTTTATTTGTTCTTCTGTAAAAAGTATGTTTCTTTTTTTGTCATTCATTAGTTTAATCCTCCTAAAATATCCTATATAACCTAATAACTTATATTATTATTTTAATATTACATATTATTTATATTTCTTGCAACTTATTTTTAAATACTTTAAGTACAGTTTTTAGTAAAGTATTTGATATAAGTATAATATAGCATGGATTATAATATTAGTATTATATTTACAATAAAGAATTATTAGTATAAAATTATATGCAAGTTGCCAATAGTAGATAGTGAGGTGGTATTATGATATTTGGAAATATAGATGGTATAAAGAAGTCTTATTTAGAAGAACTTGAAAGACTCTATAAAGTAAAGGTTTTAAAAGATGAGGTGTGTAGTGTAGAAATAATAGATATTATTTCTAGATTAACTTCTATTTTGGATAGGGAAATAAGCATAGCAGTAGATAGAAGAGGGAAAATAGTATCTATAGCAATAGGAGATTCAACTTCAGTTGAATTAGCTATGATTGGTATAAGGGAAAAAAGGTTATCTGGAGTTAGAGTTATACATACACATCCTAATGGATTTTCTAATTTGTCAGCTCTTGATTTGTCAGCTCTTTTAAAATTAAAACTTGATGCAATAATGGCAATAGGAGTTTATGATGGAAAAATAACAGATTATTCTTTAGCAATGCTTACAATAACAAATGATTTGTTAGATTATGAAGAGAAATTAAACTTATCAATTGAAGAAGTATTGTCAATTCACATATTAGATAAAATTCATTATGTTGAAGGATTAATTAAAGAAAAAGAAATAGTAGAAGATGAAGGTGAAAGAGCTATTTTAGTAGGATCTGATACCAAGGAAAGTTTAGAAGAACTTAAAGAACTTACTAAAGCTTGTGATATACCAGTATTAGAGTTAGTTTATCAAAGTAGAAGTAAAATTGACCCAGCCTTTTATATTGGAAAGGGAAAAGTATTAGAAATAGCTAGCTTAAGGCAAAGTAAACATGCAAACCTTATAATTTTTGATGATGAGCTTTCAGGTTCACAAGTAAGAAATCTAGAAGCGGCAATTGGTGCAAAGGTAATAGATAGAACTACTTTAATATTAGAAATCTTTGCAAGAAGAGCAAGAAGTAAGGAATCAAAAATTCAGGTTGAACTTGCACAGTTAAAATATAGAATGGGTAGACTTCAAGGCTTAGGAACAGTGCTTTCAAGAACTGGTGGGGGAATAGGAACAAGAGGACCAGGAGAAAAGAAGTTAGAAACCGATAGAAGACATATAAAGGAAACTATATATGATTTAAATGATGAGCTTAAAAAAATAAAGAAAACAAGAGAAGTTCAAAGAGAAAAAAGAACAAAAGAAAGTATTCCTAAGGTATCATTAGTAGGATATACAAATGCAGGTAAATCAACTCTTAGAAATAAATTGTGTGATGTTGCAGCTCAAAAAGAGGTTCAAGGAAAAGAAAAAGTTTTTGAAGCTGATATGTTATTTGCAACATTAGATATAACTACAAGATCTATAATATTAAAAAATAAAGGTGTAGTTACTATAACAGATACAGTAGGATTTGTAAGAAAGTTACCTCATGATTTAGTTGAAGCATTTAAATCAACACTAGAGGAAGTGATATACTCAGATCTTTTATGTCATATTGTTGATACCTCTTCAGATCATGCACTTGATCAAATAAAAGCTGTAGAGGAAGTTTTAGAAGAACTTGGAGCCAAAGATAAAGAAACTATATTAGTACTAAATAAAATAGATAAAGCTACAGATGAGCAAATAGAAGAAGTAAAAAAAATATGTTCAGAATATAAAATTATTGAAATATCAGCTAAAGAAGGAATTAATTTAGATAATCTTCTTGATTTAATAGAAGAAAAATTACCGTATAAAATGAAAAAATGCGAATATTTGATTCCTTACGATAGAAGTGATATGAATTCATATCTTCATAGGAATGGAAGAGTACTAAAAGAAGAATATAAGGATAATGGTACCTTTATGGTAGTAGAGGTAGAAGATGAAGTTTATAATAAATCAAAAGATTTTATAGTAAACATTATTGCCAAATAGTTAATTACTGCAATGAAGATTAGACTTTATTGCAGTAATTTTATATAATAAAATAAATTGTAATAATACAATATTAAGTTGAAGGGAGTAGGATAATGGCAAAATCAATTATAGATTACCAAAATGCTTATAAAGAAATTACAGATATTCTTATGAAAAATACTAATATATTAGCAATTTTTGTATTAGGAAGTATGGTTACTGGAGATCTGTGGGAAGAATCAGATATAGATTTATTTACAATATATAAAGATGATTTTGAACAGGTTAGAGATTTATATTCTGAAGTGATGAATATACCTGTTCATATAAAATTTTTAAGTAAAAAAGCTTTTAAAGAAGCTTATTATGAATGTGGTAAGAAAGATGTAATAAAAAATTCTTTAATATCATCTAAATTAATATATTCAATGGATCATGAAATATCAGAACTATATGAAAAAATAATATATAGTGTAAATTCAGATAAAGGAAGATGGAATCTAGTTTATTTAGGAAATTTGTTAAAAGAAATAGGGATATGCAAAAAATATTTAAGTACAGGCAGAGGATACACTGCATATGAACTTCTTATTAGGGCATTAGATAACTTTTCTAAGCTTTATCTTAGTATTAATGGATACACTGTAAGTAAAGATTCATTAAATATGGCATGTAATTTAAATGATGAATTAAATAAGAGAATAAAAAAATTATTCTACAACGAAATGAATGATGAGAATATAAAAAGCATTATAAGTTATATGGAAAGCTATTTAGATTACAATATAGAAAAAGCATCAAAAGAAATTCTAGAATTTATAAAAGAGGAAGATAAAGAATTAAGTGCATATGAGATTAAAAACAATGACTATTTTAAAAATTTTAATATTAAGACGGAAGAAATTTTAAAAGTATTATACAAGAATAATGTCTTAACAAAAAATAAAAGAGAATTTAGAGATCACAAAGAATGTCTACTAGCAACTGAAAATGTATATAGTTATAAACATTAGAAGAATTTGGAGGAATTATGAATAATATTTTTAAGATGTTCTTTGAGGAAGAAATTCCTAAATATATACAAATTTCAAATCATATAAAAAAACTAATAGATAATAAAAAAATAAATGATGGAGAAAAGCTACCTACAATAAGAGAGTTATCAAAAATTTTAGAGGTAAACAATGTAACTATAGTTAACGCATATAAAAAGTTAAAATCAGACGGATATGCTTTTCAAAAAGTAGGATCTGGAACTTATGCAAAAAGGAAAGATCTTATATCAGTATTCAATAGAGAATATTCTAAAACATTAAAAAGTATATTAACTGAAGATTTAGATAAAATCATTGATTTTACAGGAGAAACAAATACAGAGATGTATTTTCCAATAAAAGAATTTAAGAATGTAATTAATAAGGTTCTAGATAGGGATGGAGCAAATGCACTAATAATGAAAGAGCCTTTTGGATATGAAGAATTAAGAAGAACAATAAATAAGGAACTTTGGGGCGGTAAGTTAGATTTAGATAATATAATAATAGTTTCAGGGGCGCAGCAGGGAATAGATATAGCAGTTAAGGCAATAGTTAACATTAATGATAACGTAGTAGTAGAAAAACCTACCTATGGAGGAGCTATATCAGTTTTTAAATGGAGAAGAGCTAATATATTTGAATTAGAAATTAAAGAAGATGGAGTAGATTTAGAAGAATTTGAAGAAATATTAAAGAAAAATAAAATAAGTTGTTTTTATACAATGAGTTATTTCCATAATCCAACAGGTGTAAGCTATAGCTATGAAAAAAAGCTGAAATTATTAGCTTTAGCTAGAAAATATGATTTTTATATTATAGAAGATGATTATTTATCTGAACTTATATATGATGATGGAATAATTCATGAACCATTAAAAGAGCTTGATAAGTATGAAAGAGTAATTTATGTAAAAAGTTTTTCAAAGGTATTTTTACCAGGAATAAGACTTGGATATATGATTATACCAAATTCATTTATAGAGAGTATGCAAAATTCTAAGATAAACACAGATTTTGCAACTTCTAGTCTTATGCAAAGAGCTTTAGAATTATATATAAAAGAAGGTTTTTGGAAGGAACATATACAATATCAATGTAAAGAATACAAAACAAAATATGAGCTTATGAAAAACCTAATAGAAGAAAAGCTTTTTGATAAAGTCACATATTTAGATCCAAAGGGAGGACTTTATTTTTATATAAAATTAAAAAATAAAGAGGTAAAATCTAAAGAACTTTTTTATAAATTAAAAAAGAAAAATGTATATATTACACCTGGAATAATATTTTTTAGAGATTCCAAAAATGGAGATTATTTTTTTAGAATTAGTTTCTCACAAGTTAATAAAGAAAAGATAATAAAAGGTATCAATTTAATCAAGGAGGAACTTATATGAGTTATATTACTATAAGAAATTTCGGAGAAGATAGTTTTATAGAAAAAAAATCAGAGTTTATAGGATATGCCAAAAGATGTGAAAATGAAGAAGAAGCAAAAGAGTTTATAGCAGAAATTAAAAACAAGCATAAGCAAGCTACTCATAATTGTTTTGCTTATGCTATAGGAGAAAATATGGGGATTCAAAGATATAGCGATGACGGAGAACCACAGGGAACGGCAGGAATTCCTATATTAGAAGTGATGAAAAAAAGTAAAGTGACTGATTGTGCCATAGTAGTAACTAGGTATTATGGTGGTATATTATTAGGAGCCGGAGGGCTTACAAGAGCTTATACAAAAGGTGCTTCAATAGCACTAAAAGCAGGAAAAGTAGTTGAAAAGGTAGAAGGAGTAAGGTTGTTATTAAATATGGATTATGATATGTTGGGTAAAGTTCAATATAAGTGTAATGAAAATAATTGGCATATTGAAGAAGTTGAATATACAGATAAAGTTATAATTCATATATTATCAGAAATAAATAAAGTGGATGAAATGGAAAAAGAAATAACCGAAACCTCAAATGGTAAAGTTATAATAACTAAAATGGATGAAGGAATTTATTTTAAAGAAGAAAATAGATTATACAAATTAATTTAAGAATAAATCAACTTGTATAATTAATTAAATAATTTTATTACTAATTCATGGATAAATAAGAAAATTTGTCATAATAATATAAGTATGATATAATTCTAATGTTTATAAGTTATAAAAATTATTCGATAGATGTTGGGAGGAAAAAAACATGTCAGGACATTCAAAATGGCATAATATACAAAATAAAAAGGGAAAAGCAGATGCTAAAAGGGGAAAAATCTTTACAAAGTTAGGTAAAGAAATTATTATTGCAGTTAAAAATGGTGGCCCTGTACCCGACACTAATCCGAAATTAAGAGATGTAATAGCAAAAGCAAAAGCGGCTAATATGCCTAATGATACAATTACAAGATCAATTAAAAAAGCTTCAGGAGAACTTGCAGGTGTTAACTATGAAAAAATAGTTTATGAAGGTTATGGTCCATCTGGAGTTGCTGTAATAGTAGAAACTTTAACAGATAATAAAAATAGATCAGCAGGAAATGTAAGAAGTGCCTTTACAAAAGGCGGAGGAAACATGGGAGCAACGGGATGTGTTGGGTTTATGTTCCAAGAAAAAGGCGAAATAGTTATTGAAAGAGAAGATAAAGATGAAGATGAAATTATGATGCTAGCTTTAGATGCAGGAGCAGAAGATTTTTCAGCAGAAGAAGAAGTATTTATAATTACAACTACACCTGAGGATTTTGGAACTGTAAGGGAAGCCTTAGAATCAAATGGATTAGAATTTTTAGAAGCGACAGTTAAGATGATACCAGACACATATACTGCAATTAATGAAGATGATGCGAAAAAGTTCCAAAAGATGTTAGACTTACTTGATGACGATGATGATGTTCAAGAGGTTTACCACAATGCTGAATTCCCAGAAGGATGGGAAGAATAATACTGTTAAATGCAGTATTATTAAATAAGTTTTGTATTTACAATTATATAAATCAAAAGAGACTGTTTATTATCTGAAAAGATAATAAACAGTCTCTTTTTGATATAAGGAGATATCATATTATAAATTAATAATTTTATACAAACATAGTTTCTAGTTTTTTTAGAGAAATGTAGATTTTGCAACATTTTGTGAATATAAGCTAATTATTAAGGGGTAGTTTAAGTTAATTCAGCTTTTAAAAGATTATGCATAAGAATAATGAAATTGACATTAATTGCTTGTCTATATATAATTAACCGTAAAATCTTAGGAAGTTTTAAAATATAATTTATAAAAATGTACAAGATATTATAGAAGATTTTAATATAGAATTAATATTAAAATCTTTTGGAAATATTATCATAAATTATTAAATATATTAAGTTTCCAGATATTAATCATAAAGGAGTGAGCTTTGTATGAAATTAATAGAAAAGATTAAGCCTGGAAGAATTATTGTTTTAGGATTTTTAATAGTAATTATATTAGGAGCATTATTACTTAAACTCCCTATATCAATAAATGAAGGAGTCGATGTATCTTTCGTAGATGCATTATTTACATCAACTAGCGCTGTATGCGTAACAGGATTGATCGCTATAGATACCGCAGATACTTTTACTGTATTTGGAAGATCAATTGTTGCCTTACTAATTCAAGTAGGAGGATTAGGAGTAACATCTGTTGGTGTTGGTTTTATATTACTTTTAGGTAAAAGAATAGGAATAAAAGAAAGAACACTTATAAAAGAATCCATGAACTTAGATACAATGAAAGGATTAGTAAGATTAGTAAAAGCAGTTTTAGCAGTAACTTTAACCTTTGAATTTATAGGAGTAATTTTAAGTTATATTGTATTTTCACAAGATTATAAGCCTTTAGATGCTTTAGGAATAAGCATATTCCATTCCATAGCAGCATTTAATAATTCAGGATTTGATATACTTGGAGGATTTCAAAATTTAATACAATATAAAAATGATGTATTATTAAATTTAACTACATGTGGATTAATTATATTTGGAGGATTAGGATTTTTAGTAATTAAAGAAATTTTAGTAAAGAAATCCTTTAAGAAATTTAGCCTACATACAAAGATAGTTCTTACAATGACAACTTTATTATTAATAGTAGGTACAGTTTTGCTAAAATTAACAGAGGATATTTCTTGGCTTGGGGCATTCTTTTTTAGCACATCCGCAAGAACTGCAGGATTTAGTACTTATTCATTAAGTAACTTTACAAATTCAGGATTATTTGTATTAGTTATTTTAATGTTTATTGGTGCGTCTCCAGGATCTACTGGAGGAGGTATTAAAACTACCACTTTATTTACTTTATATAAAAGTATTTATAGCACATCAACAAATAAGCATTGTAGTGCATTTAAGAGAACAATACCTACAAGTGTAGTTTTTAAAGCATTTAATTTAACTATATTAGCCTTACTTGTAGTATGTATGGGAACTTTCGTTATAAGTATAATAGAACCTAATTATACTTTTATGCAATTATTATTTGAAGTAACAAGTGCTTTTGGTACAGTGGGATTATCAACTGGAATAACACCAGATCTTAATGATTTAAGTAAAATAATTATTTCACTAATTATGTTTATAGGAAGATTAGGACCTATGACTATAGCTACAATTTGGTCTTTTAAGGAAGCATCAAGTGCTTATTATTCAGAAGAAACAGTTATAATAGGATAAGGAGAGATAAATATGTTTAGTTATAAATCTGCAATAGAATTTGGAATAATAGGAATTGGAAGATTTGGTTTTGCATTAGCAAGAACACTTATAGAAGCTGGAAAAGAAGTAATAGTAATAGATAATGATGAAAATAAAATAAAACAAATTAGACACCTAACAGAAAATGCTTTTGTAGTTAATAATTTATATAAGGAAACTTTAGAGGAAACCGGTATACAAAATTGTGAAACAGTATTCGTATGTATAGGTGAGAAAATAGATGTTAGCATATTGACTACATTAAATGTAATTAATATGGGAGTAAAAAGAGTTATATCTAAAGCAACTACTTATGAACAAGGTTGTGTTTTAAGAAAAATAGGTGCAGAGGTTGTGTACCCTGAAAATGATATGGCAATAAGAATTGCAAATAGATTGCTAAATGAAGAAGCATTAGAGTTTATTGAGCTAAACAATGATATTCATATAGAAGAGTTAAAAGTTACTTCTAAAATAGATGGGAAGTCTATTTTAAAATCGAATATAAGAAATAATTTCAGTTTAAATATTATAGCTTTAGAAAGGAATGAAGAAACTATAATAGAATTAGATCCAGAATATATATTAAGAGAAAATGATTTAATAGTAGTTATAGGAAAAAGGAGTAATATTAGAAATTTAGAAGAATACTTAAATGTAAAATAAAAAGGACTATTCATATAGTCCTTTTTCATCAAAAAAAAGAGTGATTTGCCATTTTCACTCTTCACACATATGTGTATCTATTTTTCACTCCGCTTGGAAGCTAATAAATAATAAAACTATAATAACATATTATATAAGAAATTCAAGAGGAAAATATTTGATAAAGGTATTAAGTTTAAATATTTTTAGATATTTGTCTAAATACTATAAAGTCATTTAATACAATAAAAATTTAAAGCTAGTATTAAATATATATTATTACTTATAATACATTTATACGTTAATTTTATCTTGTTAATTTAAAAACAAAATTATAACTTATAAATATGAATAATTTAAAGGTATAAAAAGTTTATAATAATTTGATTGGAGGATAAAATGAAGAAAATAAATCTAATATTTATTATAAGTATAGTATTTATAAATATGCTTAATATAAAACCTAAAGCTATTAAAATTACAGAACCAATTCGTGCAGCAGTATTGCTTTATAAAGAAGATGATTATTTTATATCATTATTAACAAATTCATTATTAGAAATAGAAAATCAAAATAAGGATATAATAGACTTTATAATTTATGACGGAAAGGACAATGAAGAATTACAAGATAAGCAATTAGATGAGGCTATAAATAGTGAAGTGGATATTATACTCTTAAATATTGTTAATGTAAAGAAATCTTATGAATTATTAGAAAAAATAAAAAAAACTAATATTCCAGTTATATTTTTTAATAGAGAACCATTTAATTTAAATAGTCTTAAAGAACATACGAATAAGGCTGTATATGTAGGAACAACAGCTTGTGATTCAGGAAATATGCAAGGGGATATGATAATTAAAGAATGGGAAAAAAATAGGATAATAGATAAAAATTCAGATAAAGCTATTCAATATGTTTTGTTTCAAGGTGATAAAGATAATTTAGAGGCTCAAAATAGAAGTGAATGTGTTATAAGAAGTATAGAAAATAAAGGAATAAAAACTAATAAGATAGCAGAAGAGTTTTGCAATTGGGATAGAGAATGTGCAAAAAAACTATGGAAAAATTATTTGAAGAGCATGGAAATGAAATAGAAGCAATAATTTCAAATAATGATCAAATGGCAATAGGAGCAATATTAGCACTTCAAGAAAATGGATATAACTTAGGTGATCCAGAAAAATATATTTCGGTTGTAGGGATAGACGGAATAGATGAAGCTAGAAAATTGATTCAGGATGGGTTTATGGCAGGAACTGTTATACAAGATTATGGGGCTATGGCAAAGGCACTTTATAGAATAGGTGTTAATTTAGCAGAAGGGAAACCAGCTTTACAAAATACAGAATATAAATTTGATGTAACAGGGATTGGAATCAGAATACCATATAATGGATACATAATAAGAAAATAATATAATTTATAATAACTATCTTTTTTTGGTGGCTATTATTTTTTTAAAATTAAAAATAGGTATTAAATATGTATATATTTCTTATACTATACTTAAAACATATATTATAAAGAACTAAGTTAAATGAGAAAGAGAAAGATATACAACCCATATAATAAATAAGTTTAAATCAATCATAATATGGAGGATAAAATGAAAAAAATAAATTCAATATGTGTTATGATAGCAATATTTATAAATGTATTTAGTATAGAACCTAAGGCTATTTTAAAAAATACAGAACCTATTCGTGCTGGGGTATTGCTTTATAAAGGAAATGACTATTTTATTTCCTTAGTAAGAAATAAATTAATAGAAATAGAAAACCAAAATAAGGATAGAATACAGTTTATAATTTATGATGGGGATGGAAATCAAGATTTGCAAGATAAGCAGTTAGCAGAACTTATAAAAGATAAAGTTGATGTTATTTTTTTGAATATTGTAAACATAAATAATGCTGATAAATTATTAGAAGAAATAAAAAAAAGCAATATTCCAGTAATATTTTTTAATAGAGAGCCATTGTCCTTAAATGGTATTAAAGAATACACAAATAAAGCAATTTATATAGAGACAACAGCTTGTGAATCAGGAAATATGCAAGGCGATGTAGTAATAAAGGAATGGAGAGATAAAGGAATTACAGATAAGAATAAAGATAATACTATACAATACTTTCTATTGCAAGGAGATAAAGATAATTTGGAGGCTCAATACAGAAGTGAATGTGTTATAAGAAGAATAGAAGAGAATGATATTAAAACTATTAAAATAGCGGAAGAGTTTTGTAATTGGGATAGAGCATGTGCAAAACAAGCTACAGAAAAGTTATTTTCACAATACGGAAAAGAAATAGAATTAATAATTTCTAATAATGACGAGATGGCAATAGGAGCTATATTAGCATTACAAGAAAATGGATATAACTTAGGCGATCCCCAAAAATATATTTCAGTTATAGGTGTTGATGGAACAGAGCAAGCAAGACAAATGATTGAAAATGGATTTATGACAGGAACTGTTATTCAAGACTCAGATGGAATGGCTACAGCTTTATATAGAATAGGAAGTAATTTAGCAGAAGGAAAACCAGCTTTACAAGATACAGATTATAAATTTGATGTAACAGGAGTAGGAATTAGGATACCATATGAGGGATATTTAATTAGAAGTTCACTAAGATAGATATAACATGGAGGAAAAAAATGAAAAAGTTAATTTTATTTAGTTTTGTATTAGTTATAATTTTAAACATATTTAGATTAGATGTAAGTGCTAATACTATAAATGAAAAATCTGTAAAAGTAGGAGTACTTTTATATAAAGAAGGTATTTGTTATATTTCTGAAATTAAGAAAGAGTTAGAAAAACTTGAAAATGAAAATAAAGATGTAATAAACTTTATATTCTATAATGCAGAGGGAAATCAAGAATTACAAAATAAGCAAATTGATGAGCTTATAGATATGAAAGTAGATGCAATATTGTTAAATATTGTAGATGTACATGAAGCAGACTCAATAATAAATAAAGTTAAGGAAAAAGATATTCCATTAATATTTTTTAACAGGGAGCCTTTATCATTGAATGGAATAAAGTCATATAATAAATCTATTTATGTAGGAACACAAGCTTGTGACGCAGGTAAAATTAAAAGTGAAATGATAATAAATGAAATGAAGAAAGGGAATATAAAGGATAAAAATAAAAATGATAGTTTAGATTATATATTATTAGAAGGAGAAAGAGATAATGTAGAAGCTCAATTAAGAAGTGAATGTGTTATAAGAGATTTAAATGAAAATGGAATTAAAACTAATGAAATAGCCACTGAAATATGTAACTGGGAAAAAGAATGTGCTAAAGAGAAAATTAATTCTTTATTTGATAAATATGGTGATAATATTGAAGTAATTATTTCAAATAATGATGATATGGCAGTAGGAGCTGTATTAGCGCTTCAAGAAAAAGGTTATAATTTAGGAGACCCAAATAAATTTATATCAGTAGTAGGAATAGGTGGAACAGGTGAAGTTAGGGATATGATAAAAAAAGGATTTATAACAGGTACAGTTATACAAGATGCTAAAGAAAAGGCAAAGATTCTTTATAAAATAGTATTAAATTTGGCTGAAGGCAAGAAAGCATTACAAGACACAGAATATAAATTTGATATAACAGGAGTTGGAGTTAGAATGCCATTTAATGGTTACTTGGTTAGAGATTAGTTAATATAAGTATAATCGGAGGAAAAATGAAAAAGATAATTTTATTAATTATAGCTGAAATATTTTATATTAATATTTTTACTACAAATGTAAGTGCTTATATTGATAATATGTCTTATATTAGAGTAGGGATATTATTGTACACTGAAGATACATATGTATCTTTAATAAAGAATGATTTTTTGAAGATAGAAGAAGAAAATAAAGATATAGTAGATTTTATATTTTATAATGCAGAGAATAATCAAGAATTGCAAAACAAACAATTAGATGAACTTATAGATATGAAAGTAGATCTAATAATATTAAATGTTGTAGATGCAAATGAATATGGTATATTAATTCATAAAATAAAACAAGCAAATATACCAGTAGTATTTATGGGGAGAGAGCCTAAATCCTTAGATATTATTGAAACTTATGATAAAGCTATATACATAGGATCTGAAACTTGTGTATCAGGAAATATACAAGGAGAAATGATAATTAATGAATTAAGAAATGAAAGCTTAGTAGACAGAAATAAGAATAATATTTTAGAATATATTTTATTACAAGGTGTTATAAATGATGTAACAACTACTCTTAGAAGTGAATGTGTTATAAAAACACTTAATGAACATGAAATTAAAACAAAAGAAATTGCATCAGAATATTGTAATTGGAATAGGGAGTGTGCTAAAGAAAGAGTAAAATATTTATTTGAGAAGAATACAGATAATATAGATGTAATAATTTCAAATAATGATGAAATGGCAATAGGTGCTATATTAGCACTTCAGGAGCTTGGATATAATAAGGGAGATCCAAAAAAATATATAGTAGTAGTAGGAATAGATGCAACAGATCCAGCAGTAAAATTAATTAGAGAAGGTGTAATGACGGGAACAGTTATACAAGATCATGAAGCTGTGGTTAAAGCAGTTTATAGAATAGGAATGAATTTAGTTAAAGAGAATCCACCTTTGCAAGGAACAGAATATAAACTGGATAAAGCAGGTGTAGCAGTTATGATACCATATAATGGTTACATAACAAGAAAATCACCAAATTTATAAAATTAATCTTTTATAAGTAAAATTTTTATGTTATAATCGTGGAGTATTTTGGAAGAATGGGGGAGTATAATCATGAAACATATTAAGACAATCAACAAGACGAATATTAAGAACAGTTTAGTAAAACCTGGTTGTAAAGAATGTGCTAACTCATGTCAATCAGCTTGCAAAACTTCATGTACAGTTGCAAACTTAGAGTGTGAAAACTAATTAACAAGAAGCGGCAACAAGTTAGTTGCTGCTTGCTTTTTAGTTTTAGCAAAGCTTTTGGAGGGATAGAAAATGTCTTTGATACACAAATTTAAACAAGGTGAAAATTATTTTGTATTAGATGTAAATACAGGAGCAGTTCATATAGTAGACGAACTAGTATATGATTTAGTACATGATGAAGGAATGAAGAATAAAGAAGAAACATTAAAAAATTTAAGTAATAAATATAATGAGGATACTATTATAGAAGCTTATGATGAAATAATGGATCTTATAAAAGATGGTTTATTATATTCAGAAGATAGATATGAAGATATAGCTCATGGATCAATGGATGATAGGGATTATATAAAGGCAGTATGCTTAAATATAATTCATGGATGTAACTTAAGATGTAAATATTGCTTTGCTGACGAAGGGGAATATAACGGAAATAAAGGTGTTATGTCAATAGAAACGGCTAAAAAAGCAATTGATTATGTAATAAAAAGAAGTGGCCCAAGAAGAAATATAGAAATAGATTTATTTGGTGGAGAACCAACTATGATAATGGATACTGTAAAAGAAATAATACAGTATGCTAGAGAAAATGAAAAAGGTTGGAAGAAAAATGTAAGATTTACTATGACAACAAACGCTACTCTACTAAATGATGAAATGATAGAGTTTATGGATAAAGAGATGGGAAACATCATACTTTCATTAGATGGAAGAAAATGTGTTAATGATAATGTAAGAATTAAAGTTGATGGAAGTGGATCTTATAATGATATAATTCCTAATATAAAAAAGATGATAAGTAAGAGAACACCAGGAAAAACATATTATGTTAGGGGAACTTTCACAAGGGCTAATACTGATTTCTTTGAAGATGTACAAGCTATGTTAAATGAAGGCTTTGATGAAATTTCTATAGAACCAGTAGTGTTAGAAGATGGAAATCCTCTTGCGCTAAGAGAAGAGGATTTGCCAGAAATAATGAAAAACTATGATAAATTATATGAAGATATGGTAAGAAGAAAAAAAGAGAAGGATGGAGAATATAACTTCTATCATTTTAATGTTGATTTAAATGGTGGACCGTGTGTTTATAAGAGGATTTCAGGTTGTGGTGCAGGATTTGAATATGTTGCAATAACTCCACAAGGTGATGTTTATCCATGTCATCAATTTGTAGGAAAAGAAGAATTTAAACTTGGAACTATATATGATGATACATACAACAAAGATCTTGGCAAAGAATTTAAAAAAGCTCATATATATAATAAACCTAAATGTAGAGATTGCTGGGCAAGATTTTATTGTAGTGGAGGGTGTCAAGCAAATAACTTTAGCTTCAATGGAGATATGAAAATACCTTATGAAGTTGGCTGTAAAATGCAAAAGAAGAGAATTGAATGTGCAATTGCTTTAAAAGCAGAATAATTTAAGTATTTCAAAATGTACAATTTACAGGTTAGATAATTAGTTTACTAAAGAAATATTGACTACAGTTTTTAATTTATGGTTGCTGCATAACTTTGTTGTGAAGCAATCATTTCTTTTATATAACTAAAAAGTTCATAATTCAACAAGGGTAAATTATTTCAATAGCTGTGAATTGTAAACTATCAGCTGAATAAAGGTGGTGAAATTATGGAGTTTATATTAAAAAATAAAATAAAACTTATATATACAAAAACTACATCTAACTTAACTTCAATATCCATATCAATAGATGCAGGTGCCTGTAAAGAAAAAAAATTATTAGGAGTAGCTCATGCAACTGAGCATATGCTTTATAAAGGTACAAAAAAGAGAAATGAAGAGAAAATAAATAAAGACTTAAGTAAAATTTTTGGTTTTCAAAATGCTATGACAAATTTTCCTTATGTTATTTATTATGGAACTATGCTAAATGAAGATTTAAAAAATGGTATAGAACTTTTTTCAGATATAATTTTAAATCCCATATTTCCAAGTGAAGGTTTTCAGGAAGAAATGAATGTAATAGTGGAAGAGTTAAAAGAATGGGATGAGGAGTTAGAACAATATTGTGAAGATAGGTTGTTTTTTAATAGTTTTTCTGAAAGAAGAATAAAGTACCCAATAATAGGTATAAGTGAGGATTTACAAAAGATAAAACTAAAAGATATACAACAGTTTTATAGAGAAAACTATTTGCCTCATAAGACCTCTATAGCAATAGTATCTTCTTTAGAGTTTGAAGAAGTTAAAAATATGGTAGAAAGATATTTTGAATCTTGGGTAAGTATATATGAGGATAATAGTAAAGAGAATATTAGTTATGAGAATTCTAATTTTGGATTTTATAGAGATATTAAAGATGGGATAAATACTTGTAAGGTTCAAATTATATTTCCAATAAATGATTTAAGTTATAATGAAATAAAAGCGTTAAGAATATTTAATGAGTATTTTGGTGAGGGAGTTAATTCAGTATTATTTGATACATTAAGAACAAAAAACGGTCTTGTATATGATGTTTTAACTAAGATTTCTTACGAAAAGTATATAAAACTCTATAAAATAACTTATAGTACTTCAAAAGAAAACTTAGATAAATCCTTAGAATTAATAAATGAATGCATAAACAAAATAGATATGTTTAAAAAAGATATAAGTGATAATGATATATTAGATTTTATAAAGTCTATAAAATTAAAAAGATGGTTTAGAGAAGAGCAAAATATAATTTTAGCTAAAGAATTATCAACATATAGTACAATGTTTGGTGATTATAAAACATACTCAGATGAGTTTAATAATATTGATTTTATAAACAAAAATTATATCCTAGATGTGGCTAAAAAAGTATTAAAAAATAAATCTATACAAGTTATAAGTAATTAATTTAAATAAAAGGGAGATATTAATGAGTAAAGCACCTTTGTTAGAAGAATTATTAAGGTATCATAAAGAACAAAATTTGATTTTATCAATGCCAGGAAACAAAAGTGGAAAAGCATTTTTAAGAGACTTATTAGGTAAGAAATTTAGAGAATCTTTAGGAGAACTGGATATTACAGAAGTTGATAATCTAGACAATTTACATTGTCCTGAAGGAGTAATAAAAGAGTCAGAAGATCTTTTAGCAAAAACTTATAATGTAAAAAAAGCATATTTTCTTGTAAATGGAAGTTCATCTGGAAACTTAGCGTCAATATTTGCAGCTTTCAATGAAGGCGATGAGGTATTAGTAGAAAGAAATTGCCATAAGTCAATTTATAATGGTATTATTTTGAGAAAGCTTAAAGTAATTTATATAGATTCTGTAGTAGATGAAGAAATGGGAGTATTTCTACCACCTAGGGAAAAAGAGATAGATGAAGCTTTAAATAAATCAACTAATCCAAAAGGAATAATACTTACAAGTCCAAATTATTTTGGAATATCTTATGATATAGAAAATAAAATAATTGAATTAAAAGAAAAGGGATTAAAAGTCATAATTGATAGTGCACATGGAGCTCATTTTGTAATAAGTAGAGAATTACCTAAATCTCTAGTGAATCTTGGTGATTATATTGTACTAAGTGCACATAAAACTTTACCAGCATTGACACAAGGAGCTTACTTATTAGTAAATGATTATAGTGAAAATATAAACTTTTATATTAAAGCGTTTATGACTACATCACCATCATACTTAATAATGGCTTCATTAGATTATTCTAGATATTATTTAGATAATTATGGCAAGGAGGATTATGAGAATTTAGTTGTTTTAGCAGAAAAATGGAAGAGAAAAATAAATCTTTTAGATAAAGCTATAATAGCTAGTGATATGGATTTAAAAGAAGGATATTCAATTGATAGGAGTAGATATTTAGTTATATTAAAAAATGGATATAGTGGCCATAAATTATTAAAATATTTTAAAAGTATTAAAATACAAGGCGAAATGAGTTTTTCCAATGGTGTAGTTCTTATATTATCGCCTTCAAATACAGAAGATGAGTTTGAAAAGATATACTTAGCTATTAAAAATTTAGATATGAATTTACTAAGATGTAATGAAAAAAATGTAGTGTTTCCTAAGATAGCACCAATTAAAGTGTTGGAGCCAAATGAAGTTTTTAATATAAATAGTATAAACATAAACATAAATGAAGCTTTAAATAAAATAGCAAAAGAATCGATAATTCCATACCCACCAGGAATACCAATAGTTTGTGCTGGCGAAAAGATAACAAAAGAAATTATAGATATCGTTAATGAATATATCCATAATAATTTAAATGTAATAGGTATAGATAATGGATATATTAAGATAATTGAAAATGAAATATAAATGTTTAAAGATGAGTAGGCAACATAATTTTTTGTTTTATATTATTAAGTGGAAGGTTTAAAGATAAATTTTTTACTATAAAAAATGAATTAGCTTTGCCTACTTTTTATAAAATTTAAAGATTATAATAAAATACCAGTTAATAAAGATATAAGACCTGCTAAACAAATAGATATAGTATTGATATTTGTATTTTTAAGACAAACAAGTATTTCAGATTTATTAGTTATAGTATATTTACTATTCCCAAATATTGATTTAAGGACAGAGAAAATACCAAATATTATAAGAGATATTCCAATTATAAAAATATAATAGTTTAAAGGAAAGTTCAATTTTCTTTGTAAATATAATGAGAGTATTAATACAATAAGAATCCAAGAAAAAGTATTTATAGTGAGCTTTTTCATAATAAAACCTTCTTTACAAATTAATAAGTAATAGACTATATCAATATTATATATCTCTAAGGAATTATTTTACAATACATTTTGTTAAGATATTATAAGAAAAAGATATGTAAATAATAGAAGATTAAAAAATTAAAGAAAATACTAGATAATTAAAGCTTTATTTTATAAATACAAAATTTATTGTTCTAATATTTAATAATAGTAATTCAAACACTTAAATAAATCTTAGTAAAGATTGACAGAAGAAATTCTTTTAAATAAAATATTTACAGGAAAGAGGAGGGAATAATTATGGAGAAAAATAAAGGAAATATTTCAATACATACAGAAAATATTTTTCCAATTATAAAAAAATGGTTATATTCTGATAAAGATATATTTATTAGAGAGCTTATTAGTAATGGGTGTGACGCTATAAGCAAGTATAAAAGGTTAGTTTCATTGGGAGAAGCAAAAGAAAATGAAAATGAAAAATATAAAGTTACAGTTTCGTTAAATAAAGATAATAAAACTTTAAAAATTATTGATAATGGAATTGGAATGACGGAAGAAGAAATTAAAAAATATATAACTCAAGTAGCGTTTTCAGGAGCAGAAGATTTTATAGAAAAATACAAAGATAAAATGGATGAGAGTACAGATATAATAGGTCATTTTGGTCTAGGATTTTATTCAGCATTCATGGTTGCTAAAAGAGTTCAAATAGATACATTATCTTATTTAAAAGAAGCAGAAGCAGTAACATGGATTTGTGATGGCGGCACAGAATATGAAGTATCTCCATGTGACGATAAAAAAGAAAGAGGAACAACTATAACTCTTTTTATTGATGATGATAGTAATGAATTTTTGGAATTATATAAAGTGAAACAAATAATAGAAAAGTATTGTTCTTTCTTACCTATAGAAATATATTTAGAAGAAGAAGATCATGAGGTTAAGGAAGAAGATAATAAACCTTTAAATGATATAACACCATTATGGATAAAGTCTCCAAAAGATTGTACGGATGAAGAGTATAAAGAATTTTATAAAAAAGTATTTATGGATTTTAATGATCCATTATTTTGGATTCATTTAAATGTAGATTATCCATTTAATTTAAAAGGAATATTATATTTCCCTAAACTAAAGCATGAATTAGAAGCTACTGAAGGACAAGTAAAGTTATATAATAACCAAGTTTTTGTTGCTGACAATATAAAAGAAGTTATACCAGATTTCCTACTATTATTAAAGGGAACAATAGATTGTCCAGATTTACCTTTAAATGTTTCAAGAAGTTTCCTTCAAAAAGATAAAGACGTTGTAAAAATATCTAAGCATATAGTTAAAAAAGTAGCAGATAAATTAGTTGGACTATATAAAAATGAAAAAGAAAATTTTAATGGTTTCTGGAAGGATATTCAAATATTTATTAAATACGGTTGTTTAAGAGATGAAAGCTTCTATGATAAGATAAAAGATATTATCATTTTTAGAAGATTAAATGGTGAATATATAACCTTAAAGGAATATTTAGAAGATAATAAAGATAAACATGAAAATAAAGTTTTTTATGTAACAGATGAGAAACAACAATCACAATATATTAAAATGTTTAAAGAAGCAGATTTAGATGCTTTAATTTTAGATTGTTCAATAGATAATCATTTTATTAGCTTCTTAGAATCAAAAGAAAATAGTGTCACATTTACTAGAATAGATTCTGACATTTCTGAAACACTTAAAAATAATGAAAGTGAAGATTTGAAAGAAGCAAATACTAAATTAGAAGAATTATTTAAAGAAGCAACTTTAAATAAAGTAAATAGTATTAAAGTTGAAAATTTGAAAAATTCAGGGACACCTGCTATTATACTAGTTTCAGAGCAATCAAGAAGAATGCTTGAAATGAGCAAAATGTTCGGCGGGATGGAAATGCCAAACATGTTTGTGGAAGAAAAAACTTTAGTTATAAATAATAATAACTCAATAATTAAAAAATTAGCGTCATTAGATTATGAAAATAAAAAAGATGATATTAATTTAATATGTAAATATATTTTAGATTTAGCGTTAATATCTAATAAGGAATTAAATGCTGAAGAAATGAATGATTTTATTAATAGAAGTAATGAGTTATTAAATAAAGTAATAGAATTATAAAGTAAAATTAAAAGATATTAATAAAAAATAGAGCTATTTAAAATTAATAGTTCTATTTTTTTTATTGATTTTAACATTGTATCGGTACAATAGACAAAATGTAATTATTGGATTATTATAAAATAAATACTTAATAAAAAGCGGGTGCACTTATGAATTGGGTAAAAAAGGTAGCAACAATAAATGATTTATCTGGAATAGGAAGATGTTCACTAACAGTAGCACTTCCAATATTATCAGCTTTAGGGGTACAATGTTGTCCATTTCCGACAGCTATACTTTCTTCTCAGACTGGATTTGATAAATTTTCATTTTTAGATATAACTAATGAAATGAATAATTATAAAAAAGTTTGGAAAGAGTTGAATATAAAATTTGATTGTATATATAGTGGTTTTTTAGGTTCAGAAAAGCAAATTGATATAGTGTTAGATTTTGTGTTAGATAATAAAAATTCTTTAATTGTTATAGATCCTGTTATGGGGGATAATGGAATGATTTATGATACTTTCACAGAAAATATGTGCAATAAAATGAAAAAACTTATCTCTATTGCAAATATAGTAACACCAAATTTAACTGAGGCTTGCATATTAACAGGTGAAGATTATAAAAAGAATAAGATGAGTGATGAAATAATAAAAGAAATTGCTGTTAAAATATCCGAAATGGGTCCTAAAAAAGTTATTATTACAGGAATAATAAGAGAAAATAAAATTTACAATTTTGTTTATGATAAAGAAGAAGATAAAGTTTTTATGGTAAAAGAATATTTTAATAATGAGTCTTATAGTGGAACTGGAGACATATTTACATCAATAATTATAGGGTTATTATTAAATGGACATGATTTGAATTTTGCTATTAAAGAAGCTTCTAACTTTATATATGAAGCTATTCAATATACATCTAAATTTAAAACTAATCCTAAGGAAGGGATAATGTTTGAAGCATTTTTAAAGGAGTTGATTTTGATAAATGAAAGAAAATATTAAAACAAGAAATTTAGTAATAACAGCACTTTTTGCAGCATTAATATATGTAATAACAGCATTTTTGCATATTCCTACAGGGTTTAATGGGGGATATATTCATTTAGGTGATATTCTTATATATTTATCAGCTGTATTATTACCCACACCTTATGCTATGATATCCGCAGCAATAGGGGCTGGGCTTTCAGATGCATTATCTGGAGGAATGCTTTGGGTTTTACCAACAATAATAATTAAGCCAGTTATGGTATTATTTTTTACATCTAAAGATAATAATATTATTTGCAAAAGAAATATAAGTGCTGTATTTTTAGCAGGAATAGTAGGATGGTTTGGATATTATTTGGCTGGAGGAATTATATCAGGAAATTTTATAGCACCACTTGCAACTTTTTTTATGGAGTTAATACAACCTATAGCAAGTGGAATAATATTTCTAATGCTTAGTTATTCTTTAGATAGGATAAAAATTAGAAAAAGATTATCTTTACAAGTAAAATAATTTAAATATTATAATAAAGTAAGTATAATAAATATGGCTGTCTCAAGGACAGCCATATTTATTATTAAGCATTATCAATTATTTTAAAGAATAAATCTTCTATGTTGCCCATTTCGTTGTATTTTTCTTTTAAATATTCCTTGCTTCCAGAGTCTACTATTTTACCTTCTTTCATTAAAATCATAGTATCACTAATTTCTTCCATTGAAGCTAATATGTGAGTACTAACCAGTATAGTCTTCCCAAGAGATTTTATTTTAGATAACATATCTCTAAATTCCTTTATTCCATTTGGATCTAACCCTACAAATGGCTCATCAATTAAAATTATATTTGGATCATGAATTAATGCCATTATAATAGAAACTTTTTGTTTCATACCTTTAGATAAATCTTTAGCAAGAGAATCTTTCTTATTAGATAAATTGAAAATATTCATTAAATCTTCAGCTTTGCTTGTCCAATCCTTGATTTTATAAGCTAGAGCTATAAATTTAAAATGTTCCCAAACTGTTAATAAATTATATAAATCAGGTGTTTCTGGTATATATGCTAAGGTTTCTCTTATAGTTCTATCTTTAGTTGACTTGCCATCTATTAAAACATCACCGCAATCTTTTCTTAATAGAGAAAGTATGCATTTTAAGGTAGTAGTCTTACCAGCACCATTTGGACCACATAATATGGCTATTTCCCCAGTATTTAAACTAAATGATATATTATCAATTGCTTTATTTTTCTTAAATGATTTAGACAAATTTTTTACTTCTAACATATTTTCCTCCTATTAATTCTTAATACTCTATAAGATCGAATAGTTTATTGCATAATAATATTAATAAACCTAGATAAAGACCTATTATTACAGTTAATACTCCAAAAGCTATATAAGTATTAAGTGTTAATCCATATGTAGCTCCAGTTGCTAAAAATGGAATCATTATAATTATCATTAATACAAAGGTTGCAAGCATTCCAGGGCCAGATTCATTATCTTTTGGCATAAGAAGTATCAATATTAAATTAAGCAATTTTATTACAAGAGAAAATGCTAGTGTTAGTATATAACATCCTATTCCTAAGATTAAGAATTCTGAATTTAAAACAATTGAAGGTATAAGCATTATACTAATTCTAATTAGTAATACTAAAAGCTCATCTAAGACTGTAGAAAGAATTTTATTTATTGGTTTTCCAGGGATAATGTATATATACACATTTTTTAATTCTCTAGACAACTCAGAAAAGTTAGATGAAATAAGACCTATATAAACTGTTCCAACTGAAATTGCGATAATTGAAATTAATTGATTTCCTTGTAATGTTACATATCCCCCTATAGCGCCAATAATAATGTTAAATAAGAATAACAAATATTTCTTTAATGAAGTTTGTTTTCTTTTTCTAATAATAGAAGATTTCCAATATAATGATAGCACTCCCCATCTTTCTTTAGAGTTACTATTTAAGTTAACATTTTTTATTTCCTTTTCCATTTGTGAATGAACATCTTTTTTATTATTTTTTAATTGCTTAATCCTTTCATTTTGTACAGATACTTTTTCAGCTATTTCTTCATAGTAGTCAGTATTTAGAGCTGTAAATAAAAAACAATTAAGTACAGTTAATACAATTAAGTACACTATGTCGAATATTGGTGGTGTAACTGTTTCAGTTAAAAGTAATGATATAAAGTTTATAATAGAACAAACTACTGGTAACTTAACCAGAAAACTATCAAAAATAGAAAGAGATAATTCAAAAAAGTTAAAGTTAAATGTCCATAGTTTATATAAATAAAATAAAACTATTAAGCATGTAATACCTTGTAATATGTAGGATATAATCTTAAACTTTTTTATTAGACCTGTTTTAACTTTCAATGCAAAAAATAAGTATGATAGCGAAATAAATAATAAGAATATAAAGAAGAAACCAAAAGCTATTGGTAATAATCCTATTAATGATAAATTAGTTGAAGCTAAAAGCATAAGTATAATGAAAAGAATACTTAAGAAGAAACTAGCTACACCTTTTATAGCACTACGAGCCATAGAATAAAAAAGTATTATTTTGTTATTCAATGGTGAAGGAAATAAATAATTAATATCTGAAATTGAAAAGTTACTTGGTGCATAATCATTTAAATAATGTGCTAAAACAAATAATATAATAATAACAGATAGTACAGCTATTATTCCAAGTGAAGCTTGTTGAATTTCTGATGTTATAGATATTTTAGATTCATTTTTAAATATTGAAATAATAATTGAAGAAAAACAGACTCCAAAGAAAATAATAATTGAAAATAGTTTTTTTAGAAAGAGAATTGGATTAGTGAAAATTTGAAAAAAGAAATTTTTAATTTTTAAAAGATCTAAATATATTAAAACTTTTAAATCATTCATTTAAATACCTCCCAAAGTTGTTTGTTAAATTATAGCAAATAATATTATATATAACAAGAAGAATGTTAAATTATAGTCAATACACTTAAACATCACTACTTTTTAATAGTGATTATTTGACATAAACTATTATAGAATATATGATTATAGTACATAAAACATAAGAAGGATACGGTGGTGAAGGTAATGGATTTTTCTAATATTCAACACAGATTTATAAATCATAAAAATTCAGGATATCAAATGCTAAAGGGTAATGAAGGTACAGGAAAGAGTACTGCATCGATATATAAAACAATAAATTTAGAAAATAATTACTGCATTTATGAGGAGGACAAGATTTTACTTGTAACATCTAATTACACTAAAGCTCATGAAGCAATAGAACTTTATAAAAAAGAAAGTAGTGAGAATTATTTTTATTCATTATTTTCATTAGAAAAAGATAGAGTAAATATTGTATCAATAGAAGAACTTATTGATACATATTCTAAAGCATTTAGAAGAAAAAAAGGACTAGCTATGCAGGTTATAGATAAAATAAAGTCTTTAGAGATTTTGAAAGACTTAGAGGATGAAATATTATTATTTCATAAAAAATCTAAATTTCTTCAAAAAGTAACAATTGAGTTTGTATTAGAAGAAATTTTATGGATTAAAGCAAGTAATCTTTCTAAAAAGGAATATTTAGAAGTTGATAGAAAAGGTAGAGGTGGAAGAATCAAAAAATCTTCTTACACAAGAGAGGCTATATATAAAATTAAAGATTTATATAATGATAAATTAATTGCTAAAGGATACATGGATGAATATGACCATGTTTTATATGCTATCTTGTATATAAATAATCATGGTGGCCTATATAGTCATATCATATTAGATGATATGGAGAAGTTTACTAAGGGTGAAATAGATTTTATAAAAGCTATTTATAAAAATATGGCTCATTCTTCATTTATTTTTGTGTTAAATAATGAATTCAATAATAAAGAAAATTCCTGGATGATTAAAGGAAGAAAAGTAAATACTTTAGGTGTTGATGTAAAAGGAAAAAGCTTTAATTTCAAAATCAAATATGAAGAAGAGAAGAGAAAACAAGTAAATACAGTTGAAAAATATAGATATATTAACTTAAAAAACAAGGGAATTATAGAGTTTAATATAGACACTGCTTCGAATAAAAAAGAAATATTTGAAGGAAATGATATTTGTTATAACGAAAATGAATTAGAAGATATTCCAATGTTTAATAATATAGCAGCTGGAACACCTATAGAAATAAATGATAATATAGAAGGTAACTTTTATATACCAAAGTATTGGCTTGAAAGAGGAAAAGATATATTTATCTTAAGAGTAAAAGGAGATTCTATGGTGGAAAAAGATATTTGTGATGGGGACTTAGTTGTTATTAAAAAGCAAGGCACAGCAAATCACAATGAAATAGTAGCTGCAAGTTTAGATGGAGAGGCAACATTAAAAACATTAAACTTAAATGGTGATTCACCGAAGTTAATGCCAGCCAATTCCTTATATGCTCCAATTAATTTAGAAAATAAAGAAGTTAATATATTAGGAGTTGCAATTGGAATAATAAAACAGGATTTATCTCACAATTAAGAAGATAAAGAGGTAGATATTAAATTAAATCTATTATGTAATAAGCTTTTAAGTTTAGAAATTTTATAAGCAATTTCTTCTATAAATTATAATTATTAAAGATAATTATAAAAATATTTCCTGGAAAATAAAGTAAATCAACATAATAATGCTTTTTGACTAATACATATTTTATATAAGTTAAAATATGTAGGAGGTTTTTATGAATCTAGAATTTTTAAATGATAAAAAAAGAAAAATATTAGATAATATTAATTATGCTAAAAACTCTGATATAAATAAGGTTTCAGCAATACTTATGTGTAATGATGAAGAGGTACAAAAAGAATTATTAGCTTGGTTAGCATTAGAAGGGTACAAGGTTTCATTAATAAAAGATGAAATAAATATTTTAACAATTGAATGGTAGAGTTATTAAAATAGCTGAGATAGAGAAGCTTATAGGGCTTTTCTATTTTTTTATTATAGTTAAAATTAAATAAGTCATAAATATGAAATAATTAGGGAATAAATATGGTAGTATAATAAATAATAAAGTTATAAAAGATAATTAATTTTATAATATTTTGATATCTGGAGATTTATTATGATGATTGAAAAAGAATTTTATAGGCAAGGAGCTATTGAAGTAGCTCAAAGTATATTAGGACATTACTTAGTTAGAGAAATTGATGGTATAAAAATTAAATCTAAAATAGTAGAAACAGAAAGTTATATAGGAGCTACAGATAAAGCTTGTCATGCGTATAATTATAAAAAAACAGAGAGAACAAAACCTTTGTTCGAAGAAGGCGGAATAGCGTATGTTTATTTTATTTATGGGTTATATCATTGTTTTAATATAGTAACTAATATAAAAGATGAGCCAGAGGCAGTTTTAATAAGAGCTGTTGAACCTATTGATAATTTTGATTATTTATCTAATATTAGATTTAAGAAAAGTTATAATGAGTTAACAAATGTACAAAAGAGAAATTTAACCAATGGACCATCTAAGCTATGTACTGCTTTAAGTATTACAAGAGAAGATAACTATAAAAAGTTATATCTAAATAATGGATTATATCTAGAATATAATGAAAGCAAAAATATTGAAATAGTTAAAACCACCAGAGTAGGGATAGATTATGCAGAAGAAGCTAAGGATTTTAAGTGGAGATTTTATATTAAAGATAACCCATATGTTTCAAAAAAATAAATACAAATGGAATGAATATTTATTTTAAAGAGGAAAAAAACTATTAGTGATTATAAACTAAGGAGGAAATTAAAATGAAGTTAAAAAAATTATTAATAGTAATTTGTTTATTGACTATTTTTTCAGGAATTTTAGTTGGAGCAAAACCAGAGAAAGGAATATCAGCTAAAAGTCCAGTTGTAATAGGAGAAGTATTAGAAGTACAAAAATCAGAAGATGGAAATACAAGAGTTACTATACAGGGTTATATAAAGGGAAAGGAAGTTAGTAAAATAACTGTAGTTGGGATAATAGATAATGAAACAAAAGTTATGAATTCAACAAATGATAAAAAAGAAGATATAGTTATTGACAAGGGAGATTTAGTATATGCAAGAGTAAATGAAGCTATGACTAAGTCAGAACCCCCACAAACAGTTATTAAAAGAATATTTATTACTAAGAATAAATAGAAATTTTATTCAAATGGCTTTATAATATAAATGGAGGGTGTAGTATGACAAATATAAAAAAAGAAGAATTAAAAAGTAAATTAACAGAAATTCAATATAAAGTTACACAGGAAAACTCTACAGAGCCACCTTTCATAAATGAATATAATGATAATTTTAAAGAAGGAATTTATGTAGATATAGTTTCTTTAGAACCATTATTTATTTCAACGGATAAATTTAATTCTGGTTGCGGATGGCCAGCTTTTTCAAAACCAATAGATAGAAAATTAATTGAAGAAAAAGTAGATAAAAGCCATGGTATGGTGAGAACAGAAGTAAGAAGTAAAAATTCAGATTCTCATTTAGGGCATGTGTTTTGTGATGGACCAAAAGAATTAGGTGGACTTAGATATTGTATTAATTCTGCAGCATTAAAATTTATACCTAGAAATCAAATGAAAGAAAAGGGCTACGAAAAATATTTAGATTTGTTTGAAAATAAATAGTAAAGGTGGTATCCACTTTTACTTTTTATTTAAATTAAAATAAAGGGAATAATTTACATAATGAATTTATTTTTGTTATAATTAAGGGACAACCTATCAATAAAATATTTAAATAGTTGTATGGGAGAAGAAGATGAGCAATAGAGACAAAACTACTAAAAGAAGAAATAGTAAAACTAAAGGTATTTATTCAAGAGAAAGAGCATTATATAGCAGCATAATTATTTGTATAATATTTTTAGCTTTAATAGGACGGTTAACTTATATTATGATATATAAAAATAAAGAATATAAGCATATGGCTCAAGGTCAATGGAACTCTCAAGTAACTGTAGAAGCAGATAGGGGAGATATAAAAGATAGAAGTGGGTCAATACTAGCAACTTCAATAGATGTATATAGAGTAGATTTAGATTTAAAAGCAATAGATACATATATAACTGATGAAGAAATTGCAAAAGATAAAGTTGTGGAAAGTCTAGCTACTGCTTCAGGATTAACGATAGATGAGGTAAATAAAAAGTTAAATCCAATTAATGAAGAAGGCATTGAAGTAAAAACTAGTACTCTTATTACTGGAATTGAAAAAGAAGTTGCTGATAAAATTAAGGCTTTAGATATATATGGGGTTATTATTTCAATAAATCCCAAAAGATACTATCCAAATAATAACTTCTTAGCCCATGTATTAGGTGGTGTAAATTCTGATAATGTTGGGTTAAATGGAGTAGAGCTTGAGTATAACGCTCAGCTAAAAGGTTTAGCAGGATATAAAATAGCAGAAGTAGATGGTTCGCTAAAAGAATTACCGTTCCAGACTATAAAATATGCGAGCCCTGTTAACGGTAATGATGTTACATTGACTATAGATGAAAATATCCAATTAATGGCAGAAAAAGCTGCTGAAAAGGGATTTGAAGATAATAAAGCTAAAGAAGTTTCAATAATAGTTATGAATCCAAATAATGGTGAAATTTTAGCTATGGTAAATAAGCCAGATTTTAATCCTAATAATCCATATGAAGAATATGAAAAGTTTGATGGAGAAAATGATTTTGAAAAACTTCAAAATATGTTTAGAAATAGTGCTATAAGCAATAATTTTGAACCAGGATCAACATTTAAAAATATTACTATGGCAGCTGCAATAGAAGAAGGAGTTGCACATGAAAATGATACATTTTATTGTGATGGAGGGGTGAAGTTTGGTTCAACAACTATAAAATGCTGGAATACAGCTGGACACGGGACTCAAACTCTTCCTCAAATATTACAGAATTCTTGTAATGTAGGATTTATGGAATTAGGATCTAGATTAGGTAGTGCAAAACTAAGAGAGTATATAGATAAATTTGAATTTGGTAAATTAACTAAAATTGATCTTCCAGGGGAATCAGAGGGAATAATAAAATCAGTAAGTGATATGAGTGAAATGGATTTAGCAACTATATCTTTTGGACAAACTAATACTGTAAGCAGCATTCAACTTATGAGAGCATTTAATGCAATAGCAAATGGAGGAACCTTAATTCAACCTCATATGATGAAAGAGATATCTCATGAAGCTAGCAATGGAACAAAAGTTATAGATGAACAATTTAATCCAATTATAGAAAAAAGTATAATTTCAGAAGCAACAACAGCAACATTAAGAGATTATTTAGAAAGAACTATAAATCAAGGTCAGGAAATAGGGGCCTTTATGGGAAAAGATAGAAGAGTTGGAGGAAAGACAGGAACAGCTCAAAAAGTTGATCCTATATTAGGAGGATACTCAGCAGATAAATATATAGCCTCTGTAGTTGCTCTATATCCTGTGGAAAATCCACAAGTAACTATATTTATAAAAGTTGAAGATCCAAGTGCAGGAAATTATTATGGTGGCCCAGTAACAACTCCAATATTAAAATCATTATTATCTGAAATATTTACTTATATGGATTCTCAAGTTTATACTGAAAGATATTCATATAAGAATAAAGTAGTAGTACCTGAACTAAGAGGGAAATCAGTTAATGAAGCTAAAAAGATATTAGAAAATAGTAAATTAAATATTGATATAGGTAAAGATACTTCAAAAGTAACTAATATGGAACCATATCCAGGCTCATTAGTTGAAGAAAATGCTGTTATAAGTTTGAATGTAGATGATTATAAAAATGATATTGATAAGCTTATAATGCCAGATTTAAAAGGTAAAACTTTGGAAGAAGCAACTAATATTTTAAATAGTTTGGAAATAACATATAAAACCAATGGAAGTGGAGTAGTAGAAAGTCAAGATGTTATTGCTGGAAAACTAATTGAAAAAGGAACAAAAGTAAAATTAGATTTGAAATAATAAGATAGTAGGAGATAAGATGGATAAAGTAAGAGCGTTAAGTATAAAAGGGAGAAGTAGAAGCCGGTCAACTTCAAGAAGAAAAAAAATAAAAATGAAAAATATTGATTATAGTTTGTTATGTGCTATATTAGTCTTGCTAGTTATAGGAATAATTATGGTATATTCATCAAGTTCATACTATGCTTTATACCAAAAAGATGTATATAATTCAGATTTTTATTTTTTTAAAGAAATAACATGGTCTGTAGTAGGTATAATAGGAATGCTTGTTACAATGTCCATAGATTATCACATATATAAGAGATGGACACCTTGGATAGTATTAATTACATTAGGATTATTAGTAGTGGTTTTATTTGCTGGTGCAGATATAAATGGAGCTGTTAGATGGATAAGACTTGGACCATTATCTTTTCAACCATCTGAGCTAGCAAAATATGTAGTTGTTCTTTATTTAGCATTATTAATAGATCAAAGAAAAGGAAAAATCAAGAAATTTGCAGAAGGAACAATATTTTATTTAGCTATAGCAGGAGTTTTTGCATTACTAATATTACTTGAAAAAAACTTAAGTATAACTGCTATAGTTATGATGGTTGCATTTGTTATGATATTAGCAGGTGGAGCTAAAATAAGTCATTTACTTTCACTTATTCCAATGGGATTAGCAGCAGGAATGGGATTGATTTTTATAGAAAGCTATAGGCTAAAAAGACTTACAAGCTTTTTAAATCCATGGGCAGATACATCAGGAGATAGCTATCAACTTATACAATCTCTTTATGCTCTTGGTTCAGGTGGATTATTTGGTGTAGGACTTGGAAATTCAAGGCAGAAAGCTCTTTTTATGCCTGAACCACATAATGACTTTATATTTGCTATTATAGGTGAAGAATTGGGGCTTATTGGATGTATATTTATAATTTGTCTTTTTATATTTATAGCAATAAAGGGGACATCTATAGCAGTTAAAGCAAGAGACAATTATGGGTATCTACTTGCTATTGGAATAATTTCAGTAATTTCTATACAAGCTATAATAAATATTGCAGTTGTAACTGGATCTATGCCTGTAACAGGTGTTCCAATGCCACTTATAAGTTATGGTGGAACATCCTTAGTTTTTAATTTATCAGCAATTGGAATATTATTAAATATTTCAAGACAAGGTAAAGAAGAGGAATTAAATTGATAAATAATGTATATATTTATTATATAAGTTTATATATTTTTAAATCTTTATTAAGTTAATGGAAAAAATTTATATATAGATGTATAATAGACGCATATTAAAAACTATAAAATATGTTTGGAGGAGATGACTATGAAGACAGTTATTTTAACAGATTCTTGTTGTGATTTACCTATAGATTTTGTGAAAGAAAACAATATAGAAGTAATGCCACTTAGAGTTAACATAAAAGGTAAGGAAATTAAAGATGATTTGGGGCAGAGTATAGAGTATAAAGCGTTTTATGATATGATAAGAGAAGGAGAAATGCCTTCAACATCGCAGGTTAATGCATATGAATTTACAGAGGTTTTTGAGAAATATTCTAACCAAGGCTATTCAATAATTTATATAGGTTTTTCATCAGCATTAAGTGGATGTGTAAATAGTGCAAGAATAGCGAAAGAAAATGTTGAAGGAGAAATTTCTTCAGCGGATATAACTATAATAGATACAAAATGTGCATCTATGGGGTTAGGGCTGGTAGTTTACTATGCAGCTAGTATGCTTAAAAATGGAGCAAGTAAAGACGAGGTAGTAGCTTGGATAGAAGATAATAAATTAAAAGTTAACCATTGGTTCACAGTAGATGATTTAAATCATTTAAAAAGAGGTGGAAGGGTATCTAGTACTGCTGCTATAGTAGGAACTATGTTAAATATAAAGCCTATATTACATGTAGATGATGAAGGAAGATTAATACCTGTATCTAAAGTAAAGGGAAGGAAAAAATCAATTAAGGGTTTGCAAGAAAGTTTGAAAGAGCGAATTATAAAGCCAGAAGAACAAACAATATTTATAAGCCATGGAGATTGTTTAAGTGAAGCTGAACATTTAAAGGATTTAATTTTAGATGAAGTACAGGTTAAAGAAGTTATTATAAATAATGTAGGTCCAGCAGTAGGTTCACATTCAGGGCCTGGGACAATTGCATTATTTTTTATTGGAGAGAGTAGGTAATAAAATAAATATATAAAAATTAATAAATTTATTGGTATTATTCATTAGTATTTAAAAAGATTAATATATTTTAAGAGTTATCTAAAATTCATTTTAGATAACTCTTTTATATATCTGATAAAATTAGTATTACTTATATTTTATATTGTTAATTACTTTAATCAATAAATTGAATAAGTTGAATTATTTTTTAGATAATGTTAAAGTGTAATATAGGTTAAAATATAATTATTACACTTTAAGAAAAATGGCATTGGAGGGGTTGGTTGTATGTATGAATACATAGTAGGGATATATAAAGGGATATATAAAGATTATATTATTATTGAAAATAATGGAATCGGATACAAAATATTTACATCAGGAGCAACTATGTCATCTATGCCTAAAGTTGACGATGAAGCTAAACTTTATATTGAGCAAATAGTAAGAGAAGATTTTATTGGATTATATGGATTTAATTCTAGGGAAGAACTTGAAATGTTTAAGTTACTTCTTTCTATAAATGGAGTTGGTTCAAAAGCAGCGTTATCATTATTATCTATCAGTAGAATAAACAACTTGAAATATGCAATAATGATGGGAGATGAAAAGCATCTTTGTAGAGCACCTGGAATCGGGAAGAAGACGGCGGCAAGAATTATACTAGAGCTTAAAGATAAAATAAAGAAAGAAGAAATGATTAGTGGAATTCAAGATTCAGGAGAGTTTGAAGATTTAGTTCCAACCAATGCAAGTAATATAGCAGAGGCATTAGGAGCGCTTTTAGCTCTTGGTTATTCAGAAAAAGAAGCAGAAGCTTCGATTAAAAAAGTTGACAGAACAGATACATTAGAAAACATAATAAAAAATTGTTTAAAGGTTCTTATGGGATAGAGGTGAGCTATGGAAAGAATAATAACACCACAAGAAATCTTTGAAGATGGTAATGCTTTAAGTTTAAGACCTCAAAGTTTAGATGAGTATATAGGTCAAGATAAAGTAAAGGAAAGGTTAAGTATATTCATAAAAGCAGCCCAAAATAGAAGTGAAGCTTTAGATCATGTATTGCTTTATGGTCCACCAGGACTTGGGAAAACTACACTAGCTAATATAATAGCAAAAGAAATGAATGGAGAACTTAAGATAACTTCAGGTCCAGCGATAGAAAGAGCCGGAGATTTAGCTGCAATATTAACTACTCTTAAGGATAATGATGTTTTATTTATAGATGAAATTCATAGATTAAATAGAAATGTAGAAGAAATACTTTATCCGGCTATGGAGGATTATGTTCTTGATATTGTCATAGGAAAAGGAGCGGCAGCAAAATCTATAAGATTAGATTTGCCTAAATTTACTTTAATAGGAGCAACTACAAGAATAGGTATGTTAACAGCTCCACTAAGAGATAGATTTGGGGTTCTATGTGATATGCAATACTATACAGAAGAACAACTTAGAGAAATTATAATTAGATCTGCTTTCGTATTGAAATGTGATATAACAGAAGAAGGAGCATATGAGCTTGCCAGAAGGTCTAGAGGAACTCCAAGAATAGCCAATAGATTATTAAAAAGAGTCAGGGATTATGCAGAGGTCTATTCAGATTCTCTTATAAGTTATAAAGAAGCAAAGGCAGCGCTTGAACTGTTAGAAGTAGATGATAAGGGCTTTGATAGAGTTGATAATAAAATTTTAGAAGCAATAATAGATAATTTTAATGGAGGTCCTGTAGGTATAGAAACACTTTCGTATTTTATAGGAGAAGAGCTTGGAACTATAGAAGATGTTTATGAACCATATTTATTGCAAACAGGGTTCATAGTAAGAACTTCAAGAGGTAGAGTTGCGACAGAAAAAGCATACGAGCATTTAGGAAGAAGCAAGAAGATAAGAAAAGTAACTGGAGAACAACAAAAGTTATTTTAAAGATAATTTAATTCATAGATAAAATAGATTGGGAGAAGAAAAATGAAGGTAAGTGATTTTGATTTTTATTTACCAGAAGAATTAATTGCACAACATCCATTAGAAAAGAGAGATTCTTCTAGGTTAATGATTTTAGATAAAAAGACTGGAGTTATAAAGCACAAATATTTTCATGATGTAATAGAGTATTTAAATGAAGGCGATACTTTAGTTTTAAATAATACAAGAGTTATGCCTGCAAGATTGATAGGTGAAAAAGAAGAAACTGGTGGCAAGATAGAGTTTTTATTGCTAAAAAGAATTCAAGGAGATAAATGGGAATGCTTAGCTAAGCCCGGTAAAAGAGCAAAAATTGGTCAAAAATTTACTTTTGGTGAAGGTAAATTAACTTGTACTGTAATTGATATTGTGGAGGAAGGAAATAGAATAATAGAATTTTCTTATGACGGTATTTTTGAACAAGTGCTTGACGAATTAGGAGAAATGCCATTACCACCATATATTACAGAAAAACTTCAAGACAAAGAAAGATATCAAACAGTATATTCAAAAGAAAAAGGATCAGCAGCAGCACCAACAGCAGGATTACATTTTACAGAAGAATTATTACAACAAATTAGAGCTAAAGGGGTTAATATTGCTTACTTAACTCTTCATGTTGGACTTGGAACATTTAGACCTGTAAAAGTAGAAGATATAAATGAACATATAATGCATTCAGAATACTACGTGTTAGATAGAGAAAATGCAGATATTATAAACAAAACTAAAAAAAATGGGAATAAGATAATAGCTGTAGGAACTACTTCTACAAGAACCTTAGAAACAATTGGAGATGAAAATGGTTTTGTAAGAGAGCAAAGTGGCTGGACAGATATTTTTATCTATCCGGGATATAAATATAAAGTTATTGATGAGTTAATAACTAATTTTCATTTACCTGAATCTACTTTAATAATGTTAGTTTCAGCTTTAGCAGGTAAGGAAAATGTTATGAATGCATATAATGAGGCTGTTAAAGAAAATTATAGATTTTTCTCCTTTGGAGATTCTATGTTAATAAAAGAGTAAACGAAAAGAGGAAGTGAAATTTTGAGTAAGAAAAGATATACTTTACTAAAAAAGGATGGGGAAGCAAGAAGAGGAAGATTTGAAACTCCTCATGGAACTATAGAGACTCCTGTATTTATGAACGTTGGTACTTTAGCGGTTATAAAAGGTGCTGTATCAACAATGGATTTAAAAGAAATAGGATGTCAAGTAGAGCTATCTAATACATATCATTTACATTTAAGACCATCTGATAAGGTTGTAGCAAGTCTTGGAGGATTACATAATTTTATGAATTGGGATAGACCAATACTTACAGATTCAGGTGGTTTTCAAGTCTTTTCACTATCAGGAATGAGAAAGATAAAAGAAGAAGGAGTGTATTTCTCATCACATATAGATGGTAAAAAGATATTTATGGGACCAGAAGAATCAATGCAAATTCAAAGTAATTTAGCTTCAACTATAGCTATGGCTTTTGATGAGTGTATTCCAAACCCATCTACAAGAGACTATGTAGAAAAATCAGTAGCAAGAACAACAAGATGGCTTGAAAGATGTAAAAAGGAAATGGATAGATTAAATTCACTTCCGGAAACTATAAACAAAGAACAGATGTTATTTGGAATCAATCAAGGTGGATGTTACGAGGATATAAGAATTGAACATGCAAAGACTATAACAAAAATGGATTTAGATGGATATGCAATAGGCGGTTTGGCTGTTGGAGAAACACATGAAGAAATGTATAGAATAATAGATGCTGTTGTACCATACTTACCAGAGGATAAGCCTATATACTTAATGGGAGTTGGAACTCCAAGTAATATATTAGAAGCTGTCGACAGAGGCGTAGATTTCTTTGATTGTGTTCTTCCGGCAAGAAATGGTAGACATGGTCATGTTTTTACAAAAGAAGGTAAAATAAACTTAATGAACGCAAAATTTGAATTAGATACAAGACCAATAGATGAAGGCTGTCAATGTCCTGCTTGTAGAAGTTATACGAGGGCTTATATAAGACATCTATTTAAGGCTAAAGAAATGCTTGCTATGCGACTTTGTGTTCTACATAATCTTTATTTCTATAATAAACTTATGGAAGATATTAGATCTGCAATTGATGGAGGATACTTTAAGGAATTTAAAGATGAAAAATTAAAAGAATGGAATGGAAAAGCATAAATAATTAAATGTATGTTAACATAATTGACAGTAGAATATAAATGATATATAGTTTTTATTATGAATTAATAGTTATTTTATGAAGGGAATGAGGACTGTATGCAAATATTATCAATTGTATTGCCTTTCGCATTAATGTTTGGTATTATGTATTTTTTATTAATATTGCCAGAGAAAAAGAGAAATAAAAAATATAATGAAATGATATCATCTCTAGAGAAAAATGATGAAATAGTAACTAGAGGTGGAATTATGGGAAAAATAATAATAGTTGAAGAAAACTATGTTATTTTAGAAACTAGTGCTGAAAGAACTAAATTAAAAGTAACAAAAAATGGTATAGCAACAAAAATAAATAAAGAAACAGAATAAGAATAAAGCCCCCTAATACCTCATAAAATGAGTAGTAGGGGGTGAAATTTTTATGGATTGGACAAATTATTTTAAAAATGTGCTAAAGGGAGTTATTTGGGCACTTATGATTACATTCTTGGTAACAGCTATATTTTCTCTATTTATGAATAGAATTACATTAAGAGAAGGTATATTTAATGTAATTTATGTAGTCATATCGTGCTTAGCTTTAGTAGTAGGTTCTATAGTTGCAGTAAAAGCCCATGGGAATAAAGGATGGGTAGTTGGTTTAGCAGTAGGATGTATTTTTTACATAGCTCTATATATAATAGGAATTATATTCGGTGCAGAACCAACATTAGGAATGTATGACTTTATTAAATTTACTTTATGTGTTTTTATAGGATTACTGTCAGGAATGCTTGGAGTAAATCTATAAATGAGATTTTATGAATCAAAGTAATGAAAAGTGAAAAAGTGAAAGAGTTGATGTTTTTTAATTCTTTTATTTTTTCATTTTTCTTTATTAATTTTTAATAAGATTTACTAATATAAAACTAATAAAACTTAATTATTAATTGAATAAAGCCACTTGTAATTTATGTATAATGAATTTAATTAATCATAAAATAAGTTAAAATTAAAAATATTATAAAAACAAGGTCTTGTATTGGTAATAATATACAAGATTCTTAAAAAGTAGTTGATATTACTTAACATAAGTAATATAATTTAAATGAAAACGTACCAGAGGGGGAAGAACATGAAAGCGAGAAGCAAAAGTAAGAGTAAAAGTTCAATATTGTTTATACTCTGTGTCATTGCTATTTTCTCATTAGCATTTACAGGTTTTAAAGGGTTTAAAATAGCAGGGTGGGAGATTAAGTCCATTGGTGAAGCTATAACTAAAGGTTTAGATCTTCAAGGTGGAGTTTCAGTCCTGATGGAAATACAAGAAGACGATGTGCCATCAGATGTTCGTCAAAGAACTAAGCAATTATTAGAATTAAGAGTTAATAAAATTGGAGTATCAGAAACAGTTGTTACAGAAGAAGGAGAAAAAAGAATAAGGGTGGATATACCAGGAGCATATAATTCAAGTGAAATAGTTGATGGATTAAGTAAAACTGGTAACTTAGAATTTAAAGACTCCGAAGGAAATATTGTTTTAACAGGAAAAGACGTTAAGGAAGCAACAGCTGTACTAGATAGTACATCAAGTCCAGTAGTATCATTAGAGCTTAATGAGGAAGGGCAAACAAAGTTTGCGGAAGCAACGGCTAATAATATAGGAAAAACTATAAGTATATCAATGGATGATGAAGTAGTTTCACAACCAGTAGTTCAAAATGCAATTACAGATGGAAAAGCTGTGATTAATGGTATGTCATCAATGGAAGAAGCAACTAAGCTATCAGGGATAATAAGCTCAGGAGCTTTACCAGTTACAGTTAAGGCTGTATCAGTTAAAAATGTAGGTGCACAGTTAGGAGCAGAAGCGCTTCCTAATGCGGTTAAGGCTGGAGTAATAGGAATATCCTTAGTGTTTATTTTTATGATTTTATATTATAGATTACCTGGATTATTTGCAAGTATAGCATTAACGTTATATATAACTTTAGTACTTATAGTATTTGTGGAAATGAAGGCGGCATTGACGTTGCCAGGAATTGCAGCATTTTTATTAACTATAGGAATGGCTGTAGATGCTAATGTACTAATTTTTGAAAGAATTAGAGAAGAACTTTCAATTGGTATTCCAATTAAAAGTGCAATAAAAAAAGGTTTTGAAAATGCAATGTCATCAATTGTAGACTCAAATTCAACAACATTTATTGCAGCACTTATATTATATTTTATAGGCTCAGGAGCAGTAAAAGGGTTTGCTGTAACACTTATGATAGGAATAATTTTAAGTTTATTTACAGCGCTAATAGTAACAAAAATATTAATAAATTTAGCTGTTGATATGGGGCTTTTAAAAAGTCTAGGACAATTTAGAGTAAAGAGGGGGGCTGAAAATGCTTAAAGTTATAGAAAAAACTAAGCTTTGGTTCACCTTATCTACAATAATTATAGTTGTAGGATTAGGATTTATTATTGTAAGAGGGCTTAACTTTGGTATAGATTTTAGAGGCGGAACTAATGTTGTAGTTGAATTAGGAGAAAATTTTAATAAGCCAGAAGCAGATGAAATAGTTAAAGATATAGTTCCAGATGCAGTAACTAATGAAATTGATAATACACAATATGAAATAAAGGCAAAAGATTTAGATAGTACTAAAGTCTCAGAAGTTTTTAAAGCACTGCAAGAAAAATATACTTTAGAAGATAGTGCCTTAATATCACAAGATGAAATAGGAGCTTCTGTAGGAAAAGAGCTTACTAAAAATTCTATAGTTGCTTTACTGGTTGCTTGTGTGGCTATGCTTGTGTACATAGCATTTAGATTTGAAATGAATTATGGAATAGCTTCAGTAATAGCATTGTTACATGATGTATTAATAACAATTAGTGTTTATGCTATATTTGATATACCAGTTAATACACCATTTATTGCAGCAATATTAACGATTGTAGGATATTCTATAAATGATACTATAGTAATATTTGATAGAATTAGAGAAAACTTAAAGAATATGAGAAGGGTGTCATCTACAGAAGTAGCTAATAAAAGTATAACTCAAACTATGTCTAGATCAATAAATACAACATTGACTACTTTAATAACAATAATAGCTGTAAATATTTTTGTACCAACAGTTAGAGAATTTTCATTCCCATTAATTATAGGAATAGCTGCAGGCGCCTATTCTTCTATATTTATAGCTTCACCAGTATGGGTTATGTTAAAAGACAAGAAAGTTAAAAAAAGTAAAGCGGAAATAGCTTAATCTTTATAAAGATAACAAAAAGTTAAACCTCCGAAATATTTTGGAGGTTTATTATTTTTTTCTTAGAAAACATTTGTAATATTGGAGATTTTACATTATAATATATGTGTTTTCTTAAGTTTTATGGAGGAGTTTATAATGCGTAAGTTTTGGGAGAGTATTTATAGTCCAAATTATATTACTGGATATAATCCCTTTATACTTAAAAATATGAATAAAGCTATTGAGCATATGGTAGAGGCTATAAATAATAGAAAGAAGATAGTTATTTATGGAATACCTAATGTAGATGGATTATGTGCTATAGCATCTTTAAGTTTAGTATTAAAATATTTAAATGCAGATATAGAATATATAATTCATGACGAAGATTCTAGTTTAGGAATTACCTCAGAAGATATAATTGATAATGTCAGTTTTCTAGGAGGGCAGCTTTTAATAACATTAGGTATAGATTTAAGCTCAGAAAAGGAAGAAAAGCTTTGTAGGGATCTTGGGATAGATTTGATAGTTTTGGAAAATAAAGAAGTTAACGTTGAAAGAAATTACATATACATAAATCCAAATCAAAAAGGTTGCCAGTATAGGTATAAAAATTTATCTATTAGTGGTTTGACCTTTAAATTGATGCAAGCAATTGCAATATACTATAACATAAAAAGTATAAATAAGTATTTAGATTTAATACTTATAGGCGAACAATGGGCAGAAGTACCCTTAAAAGGTGAAAATGGTGTGATTTTAAAAGAAGGTAGAAAATTTTTAATTAATACTAATAATTATGGATTAAGAGCGGTTATGGATCACTATAATATAGTGGAAATGGATGAGGAGTGCATATTAAAAATAATAGAAGTTATTACTCCTACAATAAATGTAGTTAGAATGATGGATAATGCACGTATAATTATAGAACTTTTAACCACCAATAAAAAAGATAGAGCAGAACAAATAACTAAATATTTAAATAAATCTAGGATAACTATATAATTAATTTAATAAATACTGTAGTATAATATTTGTATAGTTTATAATTTTAGTAATGGAGGATTTATCATGGATCTAAAAGAAAGAATAAGAGTAATTGAAAATTTCCCAAAGGAAGGAATAAGCTTTAAAGATATAACAACTGTTATTGGAGATGGCGAGGCATTAAAGTACTCAATTGATAAAATGGTGGAGCATTTAAAAGATAAGAATATCGATTTAATAGTTGGACCAGAAGCAAGAGGATTTATTTATGGAGTACCTGTTGCATATGCTATGGGGATAGGATTTGTTCCAGTAAGAAAACCAGGGAAATTACCAGGAGAAACAGTATCAATAACTTATGATTTAGAATATGGTAGTGATACATTACAAATACACAAAGATGCTATAAAAAAAGGACAAAGAGTTGCTATAGTTGATGATTTGTTAGCTACAGGTGGTACTATTGATGCAGTAGCAAAACTTGTAGAAATGGCTGGTGGAGAAGTAATATGTTTAGATTTTGCTATTGAACTTACAGGTTTAAGAGGAAGAGATAAACTTGAAAAATATGAAGTTATGTCATTAGTTGATTATGAGTTCTAATATTGTTGAAATATGAAATTAAATATTATATAATAAAAGAAAATGGCTGGTTGTTAAAACCAGCCAATTATTTTAGACTTAATCGAAGGAGATTACCCATATGTATGAAAGCCTATTACAAAAAATAAATGAAAATTGTAATAACATAGATACAGACATAGTAAAAAAAGCACATGATTTAGCATGTGATGCTCATAAAAACCAAAAAAGAGAATCAGGTGAGCCGTATATAACTCATCCTATAGATGTAGCTGAAATATTAGCTGAGATGGGTATGGACACAAGTACAATAGTAGCAGGGCTCTTGCATGACGTTATAGAAGATACGGATTATACATATGATGATATAAAAAATATTTTTAATGAAGAAATTGCATACTTGGTTCAAGGAGTTACAAAGCTTGGTAAAATAGAATATAAGACAAAAGAAGAGCAGCAAGCTGATAATGTTAGAAAAATGCTTTTAGCTATGGCAAAAGATATTAGGGTAATAATTATAAAGCTAGCTGACAGACTACATAACCTTAGAACTTTAAAATACATGCCAAAGGAAAAACAAAAACAAAAGGCAAAAGAAACTTTAGATATTTACGCTCCACTTGCTCATAGGTTAGGTATATCCAAGATTAAGTGGGAACTTGAAGATTTAGCTTTTAGATATCTACATGAAGAAGAATATTATGATTTAGTAAAGCAAATAGCAGAAAAAAGAGTAGAAAGAGAAACTTATATTTCGGAAATAATAGAAGATTTACATAATAAATTAGAGGAATCTGAAATAGATTCTGATATAGACGGAAGGCCAAAACATTTTTATAGTATATATAAAAAAATGGTTAATAAAAATAAAAGTATAGAACAAATATTTGATTTAACAGCAATAAGAATTTTAGTAAACACAGTTAAAGATTGTTATGGAGTACTTGGGATAGTTCATACAATATATAAACCTATTCCAGGAAGGTTTAAAGACTATATAGCCATGCCTAAACCTAATATGTATCAATCACTACATACTACCGTGATAGGACCTCAAGGTAAAACTTTTGAAATACAAATTAGAACCTTTGAGATGCATAAAACTGCGGAATATGGTATAGCAGCGCATTGGAAATACAAGGAAGGGGATACGCAGGAAGATAAAGAAAAGTCCTTTGAAAATAAACTTGCTTGGCTTAGAGATATGCTTGAATGGCAAAAAGAAACTTCCGATGCTGAAGAATTTATAGAAGGATTTAAGATAGATTTATTTACAGATGAAATATTTGTATTTACCCCTAAGGGAGTTGTAATAAATCTACCAAGTAAAGCAACTCCAATAGATTTTGCTTATAGAATACATACAGATATAGGAAATAGATGTGTTGGGGCAAAAGTCAACGGAAAAATAGTACCACTTGATTATAGCTTAAAAACTGGTGAAATTGTAGAAGTATTAACATCTAAAAATGCTAAAGGTCCTAATATGGATTGGTTAAGCATGGCAAAGAGTAATCAGGCTAAAAGTAAAATAAGACAATGGTTTAAGAAAATTAAAAAGGAAGAAAATATAGATAAAGGAAAAGAAATCTTTGAAAAAGAACTAAAGAAACAAGGAGTAATTTATTCGGAAATTGCAAAAGGAGAAGCATATGATAAATTAGTTAAAAGATATAATATTCATAGCATGGAAGACTTATATGCTGCAATAGGAGTAGGTCAAATCGCAGCATCATCTTATATATCTAAATTAAAAGAAGAAAATATAGTTGAAAAGCAAAGTATAGAAACTGTAAATAAATCAATTGATGATCATATAACTAAGGCTGAGAAATCAAACAATAACAGAAAATCAACTTCAAATGATTATGGAGTAACAGTTAAGGGTGTAAATAACCTTATGGTTAGATTTGCAAAGTGCTGTAACCCTGTTCCAGGAGATGAGATACTTGGATATATAACAAAAGGAAGAGGTATTTCAGTTCATAGAACTGATTGTAGTAACTTAAAAGCATTAATAGACTATGATGATGGAAAAGTTGTAGAAGTTTCATGGGGAGCTTCAAAAGGAACTGCATATGTAGCTGAAATGCAAGTTAGAGCAGAAGATAGAATAGGTATATTATCAGATATAATGACAATAATAACTGAAGCTAAATTACCTCTTAATGCATTAAATGCAAAATCATCAAAAGGGAATATAGCTGTAATAAATATAAAGGTAAAAATAGATTCTATTGAGCAGCTAAAAGAGCTTATGAGAAAAATAAGAAGACTAAAAGGTGTAATGGATGTATATAGAATGAATAACTAGAGAGGTAAGTATATGAGAGCAGTAGTTCAGAGAGTAGCATCATCTAAAGTTATAGTTGATGAAAAGATAATTGGGTCAATTAATAAGGGACTTAATATACTAATAGGTATATCCAAGGAAGATACTGAAGAGGATTTACTATATATTAAAGAAAAAGTAATTAACTTAAGAATATTTGAAGATGAAGCTGATAAAATGAACTTATCACTTTTGGATGTAAAAGGTGAAATTTTAGTAATTTCTCAATTTACCCTTTATGGGGATTGTAGAAAAGGTAGAAGACCCAATTTCATGGAAGCAGAAGGTGGAGAAAAAGCAAAAGTTTTATATAAAAGGTTTGTTGAATTATTAAGAGAATCAAATTTGAAAGTTGAAACTGGTGAATTTGGTGCCCATATGAAAGTAGATATTCAAAATGATGGACCTGTGACTTTGATGTTAGATAGCAAGAAGAACTTTTAAAAGGAGGATAACTATGATAGTAAAAACATATCCGCTTGGATCATTGCAAACAAATTGTTATTTAGTTATAGATGAAAAAACAAATAAAGCAGCCGTAATAGACCCAGGTGCAGAAGCAAGTTATTTAATTAAAGAAATTGAAACTTTAGGAGTTGAAATAGGAGTTATTCTTTTAACTCATTGTCATTTTGATCACAATGGAGCTGTAGAAGAACTAAAAGATAAATATAAAGTAGATGTTTATCTTAATAAAGCAGACGAAGAGTATATGGAGATGGATTCTTCAGGGATTTTTGGTAGATTACCAAAGATATATAAATATATAAATGAAGGTGATGAAATAAAAGTTGGAGAATTAGCATTTAAAGTACTATTCACACCAGGACACACAAAAGGTGGAACTTGCTACTTAGTAGAGAATAAAGTATTTACTGGAGACACTTTATTCAATGGTTCAATAGGTAGAACAGACTTCTTAGGTGGCAGTTATAATGAGCTTATAGAAAGTATAGAAACTAAGCTTATGGTACTTGATAATGACGTAGAAGTTTACCCAGGACATGGACCAAAATCTACTATTATATTTGAAAGGATGAGAAATCCCTTCCTAGCATAAGAGGAGAATAAATGGAATTAAAGATTAAGTTAAATAATTTAAAGTATAGATATGACATATATCAAATGTTTAATATATATTATGCACTTGACGAAATTAAGTTTGAAGAAGATGGTAACTATATAATAAATATAGAAGAAGATAAAATATCATTTTCATTTAATGAATTTTATAGAGAATGTAAAGTTTCAGAAAATATAAAAGAAGATATTAAGAGATTAATTTTCTCTTCATTAAAAGAAATAACGTGCGATTATTATCCGTGGGGAATACTTGTAGGAATAAGACCTTCCAAAATAGCTTTAAAGTATTTAGAAGAAGGAAAAAGTGAAGACGAAATAATAGATTTATTTGCAAAGAAACATTTAGCTTCTGAAGAAAAAGCTAAGCTTTGCATAAAAGTAGCTAAAAAGGAACAGGAGCTTGTGAATAAAGATGAAAAGAGTATTGCAATTTATATTGGAATGGCATTTTGTCCAACAAGATGTTTTTATTGTTCATTTACAGCTAATCCTATAGGTAGTAATAAAAAATTAGTTAATCCTTATTTAGAAGCGTTAGCATACGAAATAAGAGAAATGAAAAAGTATGTTAATGAGAGAAATCTAAAAATAGAAAGTGTTTATTTTGGCGGGGGGACTCCAACAGCAGTAAATAATGAAGAGTTTGAAGATATTATGAAAGAAATTTATAATGCTTTCGTATTAGATAAAGACATACTTGAGTTTACTGTAGAATGTGGAAGACCAGATAGTATAACTTTAGAAAAGCTTCAAACTATGAAAAAATATAATACTACTAGAATAAGTATTAATCCTCAAACAATGAATGATGACACATTAAAAATGATTGGTAGAGGACATACATCAAAAGATGTTATAGATAAATTTAATTTAGCTAGAAATTTAGGCTTTGATGATATAAATATGGATATGATAATAGGATTACCTGGTGAAGGGATAAAAGAAGCAGAATATACTGCAAATGAAATCTTAAAACTAAGACCAGATAGTTTAACTGTCCATGGATTATCTTTAAAAAGAGCATCTATTCTTTATGAAAATTTCATTTTAAAGAAAGGTATACAAATAAAGAAGCAAGATGAACTTTCATCAATGTATGAAATAAGTAGAAATTTAGCTAAAAGTTTAAATATAGAGCCGTATTATATGTATAGACAAAAAAATATGGTTGGCAATATGGAGAATTTGGGCTATTCTAAAGAAGGCAAAGAATGCTTATATAACATACAAATGATAGAAGATAAGCAAACTATAATAGCTTTAGGGGCAGATGCCGTATCAAAAGTAGTCTTTCTAGAAGAAAATAGAATTGAAAGATTTGGAAATGTTAAAGATATTAGAGAGTACACAAGTAGAATTAAGGAAATGGTAGAGGAAAAGATAAAACTTTTAGATGAACTTTACCTTAAATAGGAGGAGATATTTTATGGAAATCCAAGCACCTAAGGGTACGAAGGATATGCTACCTCAAGATGCATATAAATGGCATTATGTAGAGGGGGTTTTAAGAGATGTTTCAAAATCATATGGGGTAAGAGAAATAAGAACTCCAATGTTTGAACATACAGAATTATTTTTAAGAGGTGTTGGAGAAACAACTGATATAGTGCAAAAAGAAATGTATACTTTCAATGATAAAGGTGATAGAAGTATTACTTTAAAACCAGAAGGTACAGCACCAACAGTAAGAGCTTTCATAGAAAATAGATTATTTAATGAAGCTCAGCCAACAAAGTTATACTACATAATACCTTGTTTCAGATATGAAAATGTTCAAAAAGGAAGACTTAGACAATTCCATCAATATGGAGTTGAAGTTTTTGGTTCAAAAGAAGCTTCAATTGATGCTGAAGTAATTTCATTAGCTATGGAATCATTAAAAAAATTAGGGCTTAAAAGTTTAAGTTTAAATATAAACAACTTAGGATGTCCTAAATGTAGACCTAAATATAATGAAGCACTTAAAAGATATCTTGAAGAAAATTATGATAATCTTTGTGGAATTTGTAAAACTAGATTTGAAAAAAATCCAATGAGAATTCTTGATTGCAAAGAAAAAAGTTGTAATGAAATAACTAAGCATGCTCCAATTATATTAGATTATATATGTGAAGAGTGTGATTCTCACTTTACTGAAGTTAAAAATTATTTAGATGCTTTAAAAATACAATATAAAGTAGATCCAGGTATAGTTAGAGGATTAGATTATTATACAAAGACTATATTTGAAATATTAAATGATGATTTTACAGTTTGTGGCGGCGGAAGATACGATAAGCTTATAGAAGAAATTGGTGGACCAGAAATGCCAGCTGTAGGATTTGGATTAGGTTTAGAAAGACTTATAATGACTTTAGAAAAAGAAGGTATAGAAATTCCAAATGAAGGATTAGTTGATCTTTATATAGGTGCTAGAGGGGAAGCAGCTAAGACAAGTGCTTTTGTATTAGCTAATAAACTTAGAGCTATTGGTATAAAGACAGAAATAAATCATATGGGAAGAAGTATAAAGGCAGAAATGAAATATGCAAATAAGATAGGTTCAGCCTTTACTACAATTTTAGGTGATGACGAGCTTCAAAATAAGACACTAAAGCTTAAAAGAATGAGTGATGGTGAGCAATTTGAAGTGAGTTTAGATAATATAGAAGAAATAGCAAAACTTGTAAAATAGTTAGGAGGAAGAAAAAATGGGTGAAGCTTTAGGTGGCTTAAAAAGAACCCTAATGTGTGGAGAAGTTAGAGAAAATAACGTATCACAAAAAATCACATTAATGGGTTGGGTGCAAAGAAATAGAAAATTAGGAGGTCTACAATTTATTGACCTTAGAGATAGAACAGGAATAATGCAAATAGTATTTGGTGAAGCAATAAATGCTGAGGCTTTTGAAAAAGCTAAAGATGTTAGACCTGAATATTGTATAGCAGTTACTGGTGAAGTAGTTTTAAGAGAAGCTCCTAATCATAATATGCCAACAGGATTAGTAGAGCTTAAATGTGAGAGTCTAAAAATTCTTTCAGAGTCAGATACACCTCCAATATATATAAAAGAAGGACTAGATGCTGCTGAAAGTATAAGATTAAAATATAGATATTTAGATCTTAGAAGACCAGATATGCAAAGAATATTTATGATTAGAAATAGAATTTCTAAATCAGTTCGTGACTACTTGGATGAAAACAACTTCTTAGAAGTAGAAACTCCAATGCTTACAAAGAGTACTCCAGAAGGAGCTAGAGATTATCTTGTACCTTCTAGAAATTATCCTGGAATGTTCTATGCCCTTCCACAATCACCACAAATTTTTAAACAACTATTAATGGTTTCTGGATTTGATAGATATTATCAAATAGTTAAATGTTTTAGAGATGAAGATTTAAGAGCAAATAGACAGCCAGAATTTACTCAGATTGATTTAGAAATGAGTTTTGTTGAACAAGAAGATGTTATTAAAATGAATGAAGGTTTAATAGCTCATGTATTTAAGGAAGTAGCAGGAGTTGATGTTAAGTTACCAATAAAAAGAATGACATTTAAAGATGCTATGGAAAAATACGGTTCAGATAAACCAGATTTAAGATTTGGAATGGAAATTACTGATATTACAGAAGATGTAAAGGATATGGATTTTGTAGTGTTTAAATCAGCAATAGAAGTTGGCGGATCAGTAAGAGCACTTTGCTTAAAAGGTGGAGCAGAGCTTGGAAGAAAGCCAATAGATAAGTTAAGTGAATTTGTTAAGACATATAAGGCTAAAGGTCTTGCGTGGATCCAATTAAAAGAAGATGGAGTTAAGTCTTCTATTTCTAAGTTCTTAACTGACGATGTTACAAACTCAATAGTTAAAACTATGGGAGCAGAAGTTGGAGATGCTATATTTATAGTTGCTGATAAGAATTCAGTGGTATTCCAAAGTTTAGGAGCATTAAGATTAGAGCTTGCTAAGCAATTTGACTTAATAAAAGATAAGAATGAATTTAATTTTACTTGGATTACAGAATTCCCATTATTTGAATATGATGAAGAAGAAGAAAGATATCATGCAGCGCATCATCCATTTACATCACCTATGGATGAGGATTTAAATATGTTAGAAACAAATCCAGGAGAAGTAAGATCAAAGGCATATGATTTAGTTTTAAATGGTGAAGAATTAGGTGGAGGATCTATAAGAATACATGATTCAAAGCTTCAACAAAAAATGTTCAAAGCATTAGGATTTACAGAAGAATCAGCGCAAGAAAGATTCGGTTTCTTAATAGATGCATTTAAATTTGGCCCACCACCACATGGAGGTTTAGCTTTTGGACTTGATAGAATGGTAATGTTCTTAGCTGGAACAGAAAATATAAAAGATGTTATTGCATTCCCTAAAAATCAAAATGCTTATTGTTATTTAAGTGAAGCACCTAACATAGCAGATGAAAAGCAATTACAAGAGCTAGGTATTTCAATAAATATAAAATAAAAGTAATTAAAGGTCATAAGAATATGGAAGAATAAAAAACTGATTTGCTAAGCAAATCAGTTTTTTATTTTAAATTTTTAGAAGATATTGACATCAAAGTGTATATGAGATATTATATGTATATAGATTATATACACACTGCATGTACACTTGGAGGTGAGAATTTGAATATATTAATTAGCAATTCCTCACAAGTTCCTTTATATGAACAAATTGAAAGTCAAATAAAGACTCAAATTATTAACTTAACTTTAAAGCCTGGAGAAGCACTACCTTCAATAAGAACATTAGCTAAGGAATTAAAAGTAAGTATAATTACTACTAAAAGAGCTTATGAAGAACTTGAAAAAGAAGGATTTATTAAAACTGCTGTAGGAAAAGGTACTTTTGTAGCAGAGGCAAATAATGAACGACTTAAAGAAGTAGCTATGTTTGAAATTGAGAACAAATTAGAAGAAGCAATAATTTCTGCAAAAGCTATTGGATTAACATTAGAAGAAGCATTAGAGATATTTAAGAATTTATATGAGGAGGTATAATGGTGGAAGCAATTGAAATTAAAAATTTAAAAAAAGAATATAAGAATTTCAAATTGAATATAGAAGAGTTAAAAGTAAGAGAAGGTTTTATAACAGGCTTTATTGGTCCAAATGGTTCAGGTAAGACGACTACTATAAAAGCTATAATGAATATGATTAAATATGATGAAGGAGAAATATTAGTTTTAGGAGAAAATATTTCTGATAATCCTAAATTAAAAGAATCAATAGGTTTCGTTGGTGATGTATGTGGGTTTTTAGAAGAAAGTAAATTAAGAAATATAAAGACTTCTGTATCTAAATTTTATACTAATTGGGATGAAAATTTATATAACAGATTAATCAATAAATTCAATATAAACGAAACTTTAGTTTATGGAAAACTATCTAAAGGACAAAAGAAACAATTTGAATTAGCAATGGCATTATCTATAAAACCTAAAATTATAATGATGGATGAGCCTACGGCTAGTTTAGATCCAATTGTAAGAAGTGAATTTTTAGAGTTATTACAAGAAGAGATGGAGAAGGAGAATCTTACAATATTTTATTCAACCCATGTAACTAGTGATTTAGAGAAATGTGCAGATTATATTGTATTTATATACAAAGGAAAAGTTATATTATATGGAGAAAAAGATGAAATTTTAGAAAAGCACTCCATAATAAAAGGAAAGAAAGAACTTTTAGATAATGAAACAAGAAAATATCTTATTTCTATTAAAGCTAATGGGTTTGGATTTGAAGGTTTAACATCAAACAAAAAAGAAGCTTTTGAGATATTTGGAAATGAAGTTATTTATGAAAAACCAACTTTAGAAGATATTATGCTTTATTATACTAGGAGGGACTAAAATGAGAAAAATATTAAATTTATTATTTTTGCAATTTCAAACAGTATTGTCACTAAAGAAATATATGGCTTTAATAATTTTTATGGGAATATTTTTAGGTGCTGTAAATCCCCAAATGATAACTTTTAGTGGTGCGCTTTTTATAATGGCTACATGTTATAGTACTGCATTTTATGAGGAAAAAAGTAAAGTGAATTATTTAATATATTCTTTACCAGTAAAGCCAAAAGAGTATATATTATCAAGATATATATTTGTAGCTATTAATACAATGATAGCTACCATAATATCATCAGTTCTATACACAGGCTTAATTTCCTTAAATATAGTTACAATAAATGAAATTGGGCCATTAAGGACATTGGTTTATATAATGATGGGTATAGGTGTTTTCATGATGGCTATATTGATTCCATTCGAATTAATACTAGGATTTGAGAAGGGTAGAATAGCAATTGTATTTTTAGCAGTTTTTCCAATGGTGTTTTCAACAGAATTAATGAAATATTTACCTAATATAGATTTTGATATATTGGTAGTAAAAGTATTAGTTGTCCTTTGTATATTTACATTAATTTTAGCATCATATTTTATTACTTCAAATATATATGATAAAAAAGATATTTAATAAAATAAGAAAAGTTTCATATGCTAGATTTTTAATAGAACCTAACTAATTTTTAACTCATATATTTTAGTAAAAGGAAATTAGTAGGTGTAATAATGAAATTAGAGTTTATAAATAAGCAAAATTTTAATAAAATAATTAAGGAGTTAAAAGACTTATATAAAGTTTGTTTTAACAAAGAAATAAGTGAAGAATATTTTTCGTGGATATATTTAAATAATCCTATAGATGATTTCATTTTTTGCTTAGCAACAGAAGATGATAAAATTATTGGGTGCTATTCAGTGATACCTATAAATATAGTGATAAATAATGAAATTATAAGATCAGGAATATCTATGCCTTTACTTATTAAATCAGAGTTTAAAAATAAAGGGTTATCTACTAAAATTGGAATAAAAGTCTATGAGGAGTTGAAAAGAAAAAAATATGATTTTATATTGGGGTTTCCTGATGAAGTAAATCATCATAATTTAGTTAAGAAGTTTGGATTTGAAAATATATATGAAATACCAACTTTAAAGTTAGTGGTGAAGGATAAAGATATATATCATATAAATAGGTGTGATATTCAAAAAATAGATATAGATAATGATTTTACTTTTGACTATTCGCTATTAATAAATAAAAAGGATAGCAAAATAAAAGTTTATAAAGATTTAAATTATTTAAAATGGATGTTTAAGAAAAATAAAATATATGAATACAAAAATTATGTTATAAGCCGAAATAAAGTTGTCTTAGCTTCACTTATAATGACTAAATATAATGATAAGATAGAAATAGTAGAATTAAATTCAGTAGATAAACAATATAATAAGATATTATTATGTAAAATATTTAAAGATGTTGCTGAGGAAAATATAAAATCTATAAATATTTGTTGTTCAGTTTATAACAGAGAACATATAATACTAGAAGAATTAGGCTTTGAAAATAGTACACCTATAAATTATTTTATCATAAAAAAAATAAATAATTTAAGTAGTGATATTATAAACTTTAAAAATTGGGATATTCAAATAAGTGATTTTAAATATATATTTAAATACTTTATAAATTTAAGAATTGATTAAATTAAAAATAAATTAATATAATTTAAAAAATAGAATGGATAGTAAGAAGTACCATTCTATTTTTTTAATAAGAAGTATATGGAAAGTTGAAAGAGTATTATTATAGGGATACCTAGATTAAATTTTAAATGTCTAATTTTATGTTTGAAAGTATACATACTTATATAAGTACCTAAACTTCCGCCAATTATTGAAAGAAAAATTAATGTGGATTCTTTTATTCGCCATTTTTTCTTTATTGCTTTTTTCTTATCAATATAAATGGTTAAAAAAGAAATTAAATTAATAAAAATAATATAATAAGTAAAAACGTCTTTCATAAAATCTCCTTTACAGTTTTTATAGTACACACTTGATTATAAACTATAATATCTGCTATAGGAATAAAATTTAGTTATTTAATTGATCCTTGTACTATTCCTTTAATTATATATTTTTGAACAAAGAAGTAGAAAATAATAATTGGAATTACTGCTAAAATTAAAGCTGCCATAGCAAGTTCCCATTGTTTAGAAAAAGCACCAAAGAAATTGTTCATGGCAAGAGGAATAGTATTTATTTTTCCGTTTATAGTAAGAAATGGTAGCAAAAAATCATTCCATATCCATATACCATTTAGAACCATAACAGTTACTGTAATTGGCTTTAAAAGAGGGAATACTATCTTATGATATAATTGCCATCTATTACAGCCATCTATTATAGCAGCCTCTTCAACTTCTAAAGGGATGTTATTTATAAAGCCATGATATAAAAATATGCTCATACTTGACCCAAATCCTAGATACATAAAAATAAGTCCATAATGTGTTCCAAGCATATTGAAATTAATGGAATCTATACTTATTATACCCATCCATTTAACTAACGGTAGCATTACAGCTTGGAATGGAATTATCATTGCAGAAACAAATAAATAAAATATAACTTTACTAGCTCTAGTTTTGCTTCTAGCTAAAGTCCAAGAAGCCATTGAAGAAAATAAAACTATTAGTATTATACTTATAGTAGTTATTATTAGTGAATTAATAAATGCACTACCCATATTCATTCTTTCAATTGCAGAAGTATAATTACTAAAATTCCATTCATGGGGGAATCCCATAGTGTTTGCAAATATTTCTCTTCTAGTTTTAAAGGAATTTATAAACATAAGATAAAAAGGAATCATATAAATAATAAGGAGTATCCAACCTGAAAATTCTAAAAATTTTAATTTATGATTATAACTATTTAATGTTTTTAATTTACTATGTTTTTTTATTCTCATTACAATTCAACCTCCCTTTTCTTTGTAAAATAAACTTGAGTTAAAGAAATTGCTGTAACAAATATAAAGAATATTATTGCTTTAGCTTGCCCAAGTCCCATATTATTAGAAGAAAATGCTTCGTTATATATATTTAAAGATAGCATTTCAGTAGTTTTTAAAGGAGTTAAAGAAAAATTTAAATCAAATAACTTAAAAGAATTAGCAAGTGTTAAAAATAAACATATTGTTATTGATGGAGCTACCATTGGAAGCGTTATATGCTTAAAGGATTGCAAACCATTAGCACCATCAATATGACTTGCTTCAATTAAATCAGTAGGAACGTTTTCAAGGGCAGCTACATAAATAACCATTATATAGCCAGCATATTGCCAAGCTGAAACTATAAGCATGGCTAAAATAGCAGTATTTCTTTCTTGAAGAAGAGAGGTTGCCAGAAAATCTGGTCCTAATTTAGTACCTATAGAGGTAAAAACTGAGTTAAATAAGAATTGCCATATGAATCCTAAAATAAGTCCACCAATTAAATTTGGCATAAAGAAGCCAGTTCTAAGAAAATTTTTTGTCTTTAAGTTTCTAGTAACAAAATAAGCTAATCCAAATCCTATTAAATTTATAGAGATAACACTTGCAATAGTATAAACTATTGTAATTTTGAAGGAATAAATAAACTGAGTATCCTTAAAAAGGTTACTATAGTTAGAGAAACCTACAAAATCATAATTAGGATTGGCACCATTCCAATTAGTAAGGGTATAATATATTCCTATCAAAAATGGAATTATTACTACCATAGTTAGTGCAAATAAAGAGGGACCAACAAAAAGCCAAAATCCCTTATTAGATTTACGTTTTTTCTTCATATTATCATCTCCTATAAAATTTGGCCATAATATAAGTATCCACAAGGGACTATAATCCCCTGCGGATATAAGAAAATATTATGGTTTACTTCTTGGTTGCTGCTTGGATTTCTTCAAGCATCTTAGTTTGATCTATTTCACCTTTTGCATATTTAGAGAAAATAGGTGCTAATTTTTCCTTGTTGAATCCATCAGGAAGATTAGTAAATGCCCAAGGAAGTGTTTTTCCAGCATTATTATATTCAATTATTGATTTAGCTAACTTATCATCAGTTTCAACTTTAAAGTTAGTAAAAGCAGGTATCATCTTCATATCTTCTATTAAGGACTTTTGACCAGTTTCACTAGTAACAATCCAGTCAAGGAATTCTTTAGCTTCAGCATTTACAGCTGAATCTTTATTAACTGTCCAATACATTGGAACTCCAACAGGAATACTTCCACTTATTTTATCATCGTTATTAATTGCTAGTGGAATAAAGCCCATATCAAAATTTGCACCTAATCCAGCTAAATCGCCAGCAACCCAGTTACCTTGATGTAAGAAAGCAGTTTTTTCTAAAGCAAAGTTTCCAACTTGAGTACTATAATCTATAGTATCTAAAGCAGCACCTCCACCATATTTACAAAGTAAGTCAACAAGATTCATCCAATCTTTGAATTCTTGATTATTTACAATATCAGCTTTACCATCAATATAATCCTTAGTAAATTGTGTAGGATTTTCTTGAGAGGCTAATCCAATATTAAAAGTATGATTTCCAGTTACCCAAAATTCTTTTGTTGTATATGATATAACGTTATCTAATCCTAGGGCAGCTTTTTCAGAATCTAATTTTTCAACAGCAGATTTTAATTTATCAAAAGTGTCGATTGACTTTGGATCTATAGATGCCTTGTCTAATATTTCTTTATTATATATTAGTCCATAGCCTTCAGTTGCAACTGGCATACCATAGATTTTACTATCTTTAGTTACTGTATCTAAAGTACCTTTAACAGCATTAGAAACCCATTTTTCAGATGATAAGTCATCAACCTTGTGAGACCAAACTTCTAAGTCACCAGCACCTTGAATCATAAAAATATCAGGCTCAGTACCTTTCTGAAATTCAGCTTTTAAAGCAGCACCATAGTCAGCCCCACCACCAACTGAGGTAACTTCAACTTTAACTCCAGTTTCCTCTTCATATTTTTTTGCAAGTTGTTGCAAAGCGTCATTTATTTCAACTTTTAATTGAAATACTTTTACTACCTTATTTTCAGTATTTTTACCTGAACTTCCATTAGTATTATTAGAAGAACATCCAACAAACACTCCAGCCAATAATGATGCAGTCAAAACAGTTGCTAAAATTTTTTTCATTCTTAACCCCTCCATAAATATATTTTAATGAAATAAAAGCAAACGATTGCATTTATATACATATATTACATTTAAAGGAAAAACTATTCAATAGAAATACTAATAAAACAACAATTTTGGATTTTTGCACTAAAGTTATATAGTCTAATTGGGAAATAAAAGAAAAAATAGAGGATTAAATGTTCCTCTATTTTTTATTTACCTAGATAAGCGCTTTTAATTATAGAATCATTAAGAAGAGTCCTAGAATCACCAGTTAACACGATTCTAGCGGTTTTTAAAACATAAGCTCTATGAGCTATAGATAAAGCAATATTTATATTTTATTCTACTAATAAAATTGTGGTTACTGCTTTGTTTATTTCTACTATAGTATTAAAGATTTCTTTAACAACTATAGGGGCCAGTACTATTAAAGGCTCATCATAATATAAGTCAATGTTATCTATTTTAAGCATAGTTTAAGACCATTCTCCGGGGCATGTTTCAATAGCTTTAGGGTTATTTCTTATTTAATCAGGAGTCCCTTCAGCTATTTTTTACAATAATCTAATACTATTATTTTTTCGCAAATTCCCATTACTAGTTTCATATCATGTTCTGTAAGTAAAACAGAAATTTGAAATTCATCTTTAATCCAATTAATCATTTAAGAGCATAAACACTACCTAAGTCTAAACCATTTATAAGTTGTTGTAAAAATTACATTAGAATAAAGTTCTTCAGATCTTCATCCATCTCCACCTAAGAATTAAGAAGTTATTCCTGTTGCTCGGGCTTGGTTAGCAATAATGAAAACTAAATTATAATAATAAGGAAGAACTAATACATTGGGATTAGTTGATTTTATCTTTGTAAGTTGTGCATTAAAATCAGTATCGCCATCATTATAACTTAAACATTCAGTTACCTGTCCACCTTTAGATTTAAAGTCTTTTTTTATGTCTCAGATATACCATTTGAATAATCCTAGCCAGCATGTATAAAATAGCTGCTGTTGTAGCTCCAGAAGTTACAAGACCAAGTATAGCAACAACTTTATCATTATCAACAAGTTTATTAAAGGCTTATATTGAAGATATATGATCTTCTTGATTATCTTCTGCATTACTAGAGCAGCCGCTTAAAAGTGATAAACCTAATGTTAATGAAATAACACCAAAAAAGTTTTTTATTCATAAATACCCCCATTTTTCTGAAAAAATATTAATAATAAAATATTAATAAAGAACTGATAAAATTATTAAAATTATATTTTATATTGAAATAATTTAAAAGTATATTAATAAATTGGGTTAAAAAATACAATATAGCTATTTAATATATTTTGTTGGAATATTTAAATATTAAAATAAATGTACGGTAAGTATTAAAAATGATTTTATTAACAGTATATAAAAGTTGATTTTTATTAGAGAATTATTAAATTTAATATTTTTATTTGTACCTTTATATGATATATTGGACAGAGAAATTATAATTATTAATAAAATATTGTACAAAGAGGTGAAATAATGAAAAAAAATGAATATGGTTTATTTACTGCCATAGGAATGATAGTAGGAATTGTAATAGGATCAGGAATATTTTTTAAAAGTGATAATATATTAGTAGCCACTAATGGAAGTATAAGTTTAGGCGTTCTTGTATTTAGTATTGCTGCAATGGGAATTATTTTTGGAAGCCTAACTATTTCAGAATTAGCATCAAGAGATTCAAAAGCAGGGGGAATAATAACATATGCTGAATATTCATATAATGAATCAGTTGCTTGTGCTTTTGGATGGTTTCATACATTCTTATATTATCCTACACTTGTAGCTGTAATTTCGTGGGTATCTGGTATATATATATGTATGTTATTTGGAATAGATGGTGGATTAACTACTCAAACAACGATAGGATTTATAATAATGATTTTATTTTACTTTATGAATGTATTGTCTGCTAAATTAGGCGGATACTTTCAAAATGCATCAACGATAATTAAAATTATTCCTTTATTAGTAATAGCAATAGCAGGACTTTTTTTCGGAAATCCTACTGAAATAATAATAAGTGATATTGTACATATGGAACCTGCTACATGGATAGCAGCAATAGCACCTATAGCATTTTCTTTTGATGGTTGGATAATATCAACATCTATAGGTCATGAAATAAAAAACTCTAAAAGAAATTTACCAAGAGCTTTGGTAGTTGCTCCATTATTTATATTAGCAATATATGTATTATATTTTATTGGAATAAGTATGTATGTTGGACCAGAAACAATAATGAATATGGGAGATGAACATGTTAATTTAGCAGCTACTAGACTATTTGGACCTTGGGGAGCTAAAATAATATTAACATTTGTTGTTATATCTATATTAGGAACTGTAAATGGATTGATAATAGGCCACACTAGAATGCCATATTCTCTAGCAATAAGGGGAATGTTTCCCAATTCTAAGAAAATAAAAGTCGTCAATGAAAGCGTAGGGATGCCTATTAGATCTTCAGTTGTAGCTTTTTGTATATCATCTATTTGTTTAGTTATACATTATATAACACAAAGATATAATTATTTACCTAATAGTGATATATCAGAAATATCAATAACTGTTAATTATTTATTATATATAATGTTGTACTTTAAAGTATTTAAAATGGGTTTAAACAATGAAATTAAGGGCTTATGGAGGGGAAAAATTAATCCTATTTTTGCAAGCTTAGGATCTTTAATTATTTTATTTGGAAGTATTAAAAATCCATTATTTTTTGTATATATCATAATATGTGGAATAATATTAGTATCATCAGTACTGTTTTGGAAATACAATAAGCAAAAAATATAATTATAGTAAAAAAAGATAGAAAAAATTTCTATCTTTTTTTATTTTGTAGAAAATATAAAAAGAGTAAGGAAATTTGAAAGATTAAAATCGTTTCTAAAAAATTACAAATGATGTATAATTATTAACATATTCTTACATATGTAATTTTATTATGTAAATATATATTAATTGGGGGAGATTATATGAAAGGTTTAATTTTATACTTCAGTGGCACTGGAAATACAAAATTTATTGCCAATAAGATGGGAGAAGAATTTATAAAAAATGAATGTGAAATAGAAATACATTCGATAGAAGAAGAATTTAATATAGAAAAGATATCATTTGATTATTTAATTCTTGGATTTCCTAAGTATTTTGAATATATCCCTCAAATATTTATGGAATTTATAGAAGATAATCTACATTATTCTGAAAGCGAAATAAAAACAATGATATTTTCAACAGGAAAAGATAAACTTCAAACTTACTTTGATGAATTAGAGAAAATATTAATAGAAAAAAATTTTAAAGTCATATTAACTACAAATTTTAAAATGCCAAATAGCAATATATTAAGTAGAGAATATTTAGATACTAAAAATATAGATTTAGAAGAAGTATATAATAAATCCTTACAAAAAATAAAAAATGAAATAGCAAATTTTTTGATTGAAAATTATAATAAAAAAGAAATTAATAATTTTAAATCAATAATTATGAAAAAACTATACAAATTCAGAACAAAAGATTTATATAAAAATTCATATAAATTTTCAGTAAGCTCGCAATGTGATAAGTGCAATTTATGTGTTAAAATTTGTCCAACTAGAAATATAGAGAATATAGGAGATTATATAAAGTTTAGGGATAATTGTATATTGTGCTGTAGATGCATGAGTTGTTGTCCTAAAAATGCAATATTATATAAAAACAAACAATATTCTCAGTATAAGGATAATATTGATTTGATAGTAGGTTAGTTAAGAAGTTAAGGGGGGGTAAACCCTTCTTTTTATATTCAAAATAAGGACTATTATGTTATTATATATATAAGTTATTATAAGAGTTTAAAATTTAATTAAAAATATAAGTAGTAATAGTCTTTAAATCAATTTAGTATATAAGGATTATATAAAATGCTAAATATTAGAAAGAGGTAGAAAATGAAGAAATGGATTAATTGCATATTTAAAGTTTTACAAGGAATAAGTATAGCTTTATTTACTATTGGTATAAGTGTTATTGCATCTTTAAATTTGAGAAGTATATATAAGTATTCAATTCAAAAGTATGACTTGGATAAAATAGGACAACTTTCAAAGGAAAAATTAATGGAAGATTATAATATATTATTAAATTATTTACAAAATCCATTTGCAAAAAAGTTGAAGTTTAATAATTTTATAATGAGTAGCAACGGAGAATTTCATTTTTATGAAGTTAAGAAGATATTTTTAAGCATATATTTAATAGTTTTAATTTTTGTATTGATATTTATTGTTATATATCTAATAAAAAAATATAACAACAAAAAAATAAAGCTAATTAAATCACTTAATTATGGAGCAAATGCTCTTATAAGTATAATTACAGTTTTATTAACATCAATTTTTATAGATTTCTCAAAAGCTTTTATAATTTTTCATAAAATATTTTTTAATAATGAATATTGGATTTTTGATTCAAAAACAGATCCTATTATAAATGTGTTACCAGAAGAAGTTTTTAAGTTGTATGCATTAGTGGTAATAATATTTACCCTTATTGCAATAATTGTTTATAAGACAATTTACATAAGTTATAATAAACATTCTAAACTTAACTAATTATCAATGAATTTTATATTATTTGAGGAAAGCTATTATTTTAGTGTGTTAAGAATGCATGTTTGTGTTGATAATCTTAATAAGTAAATAGAAAGATAATTTTAGGAGTGTTTAATTTGCAAGATATAAGTTTAGAAGTTTTAGAGAAATATTATGGATATAAAAGCTTTAGAAAGGGCCAAGAAGATATAATTAAAAATATTTTAAGTAAAGAAGATATTCTAGCAATAATGCCAACCGGCGGAGGTAAATCTTTATGTTATCAAATACCAGCATTAATTTTAGATGGCTTAACTATAGTAATTTCACCATTAATATCCTTAATGAAGGATCAAGTTGATAATATAAGATCTATGGGGATTGAAGCCGCATATATAAATAGTTCATTAAGTACTAGTGAATTTAATGAAGCTATAAATAATCTAAAGAATAACAAATATAAAATAGTTTATGTTGCGCCAGAAAGACTTGAGTCGTATGACTTCATAATGGAAATGTCAAGATGTAGTATAAGTCAAATTGCTATCGATGAAGCACATTGTGTATCTCAGTGGGGGCATGATTTTAGGGTAAGTTACAGAAAAATAAAATCATTTATAGATATATTGAAAGAACGACCTATAATTACAGCTTTTACAGCAACAGCAACAGAAGAAGTAAAAAGAGATATTATAAGCCTTCTTGGACTTAAAAATCCTAAGGTATATGTAACAGGTTTTGATAGAGAAAATTTATTTATTAATATTGTAAAAGGAAGTAATAAAAAAGACTATGTAATTAAATATATAGAAGCTAATAAAGATGCTTCAGGAATAGTTTATGCTGCTACTAGAAAAGAAGTAGACAAATTATATGAGGTCTTATGTGAAAAAAAATATAAGGTATCTAAATATCATGCAGGGCTTAGGGATGATATAAGAAAAGAAAATCAAGAAGATTTTATAAAGGATAAAGTTAACATAATGATAGCTACAAATGCTTTTGGAATGGGAATTGATAAGCCTAATATAAGATATGTAATTCACTTTAATATGCCTCAGAACATTGAAAGTTATTATCAAGAAATTGGTAGAGCAGGAAGAGATGGAGGAAAAAGTGAGTGCATATTATTATTTTCACCAGGAGATATTCAAACTCAAAAGTTCTTAATAGAATCTAGTTCAGAAAATTTAAATAGAAAACAAAGTCAATATTTGAAGCTAAAACAAATGACTGATTTTATTTATAATAATGATTGTTATAGAAAATATATACTAAATTACTTTGGTGAATCTAATTTAGAAAACTGTAATAATTGTAGTAACTGTTTAAATGAAGGAGAAGTAGTAGATAAAACTATTGATGCTCAAAAAGTATTATCATGTGTATATAGAATGAAAAAAAACTTTGGTATTTCAATGATAGTAGATGTTCTAAGGGGATCTAAAAACATTAGACTAGTAAATTTAGGATTCAATAATTTATCTACTTATGGAATTATGAAAGATTATAAGGCGGAAGATCTGAAAAGTTTTATAAATACGTTAATAGCTCATGGATATTTAGATTATATTGAAGGAACTTATCCTGTAGTAAGTCTAAATAAGAAATCAATAGAAATAATAAAAGGTGAGCATAAAGTACTATTTAAAGAAAATAATATTAATACTATTGAAAATGTAGATAATAAATTATTAGAATTACTAAAAGATTTGAGAAGAGAAATAGCACTGGAAGAAAGAGTTCCTCCTTATATAATTTTTGGTGATGTTACATTAAAAGAAATGAGTAGCAAAATGCCATTAATTAAGGAAAATATGAGATTAATTAGTGGAGTAGGAGAAATTAAATTTAATAAATATGGTGAAAGATTTATTAATTTAATTAAAAGTTATATTGAAGAAAATAATATTATTGTAAATCATATAATTGAGGATAATGAAGAAAATTCTTATATTGATATAAAAGTAGATGAAGAATTACTAGAATTACTAAAGAATAGAAGAGAAGAAATTTCAAGAAAAGAAGGTATGTATCCACCAAAAGTAATATCTTTAAGAAGCTTGAAAGAAATAAGTGGAAGATATCCTAAAAACTTAGATGAATTAATGGATATAACTTTAGTTGGAAAAAAGAAAGTAGAAATTATAGGAAAAGATATAATTATTATAGTTAACGATTATATTAATAACAAAGATATTAAAGTTAATTTCATAAAGAAGGAAAAAAGAAAAATTGCTTTAGATGGAGACGTTAGGACAGATGAAGAAATAACTATTGATGAATTAAAAAAAGGAGAGGTTCCAGAAGAATTATCAGATAAATTAGAAATATCTATATCTACAATTTTAGGATATTTGACAACAGCCCTTGAAAATAATGAGAATATAGAAATTAAGTTTGATATATCAAAATATTATTTAAAAGAAGATAGAGAAGAGATTCTTAGAGAAGTAAGGTCTAAAGACTACAGAAAAATTGGAGAAATTAAAAAGACTCTTAGAAGTGATATAAAATATGAGGCTATAAGAGCAGTAATAATAGAAGAAATATTTTTAAAAAATAAGAAATTGATAAATGATAATTAAAGTTAACTAGTGTTATAAATTGCTTTGTAAAATATATAAGAAGTACAAAAATAGAGAATAAGGAGAATGAAATGAGTAATTACGGTAATTTACAAAAGGTTATAGATGGCAAGAGAAAGTTTGGGATAACACCTCATATACCTGGAGGTTTTATAACACCAGAGAACCTTGAAAAAATAGCTATAGTAGCAAAAAGATATAATGGAGTTATAAAAATTACTTCAGGACAAAGAATATTAATTACTAATTTGGAGGAAAGTGATTTACCATTAATTTGGGAAGAACTTGGAATGATGCCAGCTGTCAAAACACAAAATTCTGTTAAAAATGTAGAGATGTGTCCAGCAGGTTTTTGTAAGAGAGCAAAACATAATACTATTGGAATAGGAATGAGACTTTCAAAAAGGTACCATTGGGCAGAAATGCCATGTAGAACCAAAATAGGTGTTGCTGGATGTAGAAATGCATGTGGGAGTGTTTATAGTAAGGATGTAGGTATAATAGCTGATAAAACTGGATTTATGGTAACCGTAGGAGGATCAGGAGGCTATAATCCAAGAATGTCAGATATTATTGCAATTGATTTGACTGAAAAGGCTGCAGAAAATTTAGTTGATATAATTTTTGAATACTACAAAGAAAATGCAGAAGCTGGTGAAAAATTAGGATTTTTTATAGATAGAATAGGTATAGAAAAATTTAAATCTGATGTATTTAAAATAATTGATTAGATAATAATATCTTTTAGGGAAAGAGTATTATAAAAAATAATAAACATGTAAAATATTTATATCAAAAGAAAAAGTTTATTAAGTGCTAAATGTAAAGTATTCAAGGAGGGTATTAATTGAAAGAAGATAAGAAGCCCACAATTGTAGTAAGCAGATGTTTAGGATTTTGTAATTGTAGATATAATGGAGATATGATATCAGATAAGTTTGTTGAAAAATTAAAAAAGTATGTCAATTATATAACTGTTTGTCCGGAGGTAGATATCGGTTTAGAGACACCTAGAAAGCCTATAAGATTAATATTAGAAAAAGAAAAAATAGAACTTTATGAGCCGCATAGTGGAAATGTATATACAAGGGAAATGGATGAATATTCAAATGAATTTTTTAAATCTTTAGAAGAAGTGCATGGATTTATATTAAAGGGAAGGTCACCATCTTGTGGAACCAAAAATGTAAAGTTATATTTAGGTAAAGAAAAGACAATAGGATCAAAAAAGAGTATAGGATTATTTGCTTCTTATGCTATTAAAAACTATCCATATCTTCCTATTGAGGAAGAAGGACGTCTTACTAATCATGCCATAAGAGAGCATTTTTTAATTAAGGTGTATATATTTTTTAAATTTAAGGAAGTAGAAAAATCTAATTCTATTAAAGAGTTAATTAAATTTCATTCAAATAATAAATATCTTCTTATGGCATATAATAGAAGTCAGTTAAAGCATTTAGGGCAAATAGTTGCTAATGATGAAAAAAAACATTTTAATGAAATTATAAATGACTATGAGCATCATTTAGGTTTAGCATTTTCTAAAATTCCTAGAAAAGGTAATTACATAAATACATTTATGCATATATTTGGATACTTTTCAGATTATCTTTCAAAGGATGAAAAGGAATTTGTATTAGATATATTTAATAAATATAAGGAAGATAAGATTCACATGGATGTACCTTTAAATATTTTAAAAACTTATGCTATAAAATATAATGAAGAATATCTTTTGAATCAAACTATATGGTCTGCATACCCAGAAGAATTACTTGATATAAGTGATTCTGGAAAAGAGGGAATATAAAATAATAAACAAAAAGGGGCTGTCATAGATAGCCCCTTTTTTATGTAAAACGTAAAATACCTAATTAGAAAATAAAAACAATTATCATTTTAATGTGTAAATATTACTTAATATAAATCTATTAAGCTATTTCTTTAGATAGAGATTTAAATTACCTTCTTTACGTCTCTTATAAAACTCTGCAGTTGCTGTAAATAAAACGTCAGATGATGAGTTAAGTGCTGTTTCACAAGAATCTTGTATTACACCTATAATAAATCCAACTCCAACTACTTGCATAGAAACATCGGTCGGTATTCCAAATAAGCTACAAGCTAAAGGTATTAATAGTAAAGAGCCTCCAGATACACCTGATGTTCCACAAGCACTTATAGTTGCTAGTATACTAAGTATAAGTGCAGTCGGAATATCAACAGGAATATTTAAAGTATGTGCAGCTGCTAATGTTAAAACAGAAATCGTAACAGAAGCACCAGACATATTTACAGTTGCACCTAAAGGAATAGATACTGAATAAGTATCTTTATCTAAACCTAATCTTTTACATAAATCCATATTTACAGGAATATTGGCAGCTGAACTACGAGTAAAAAATGCTGTAATACCACTTTCTTTTAAACATTTTAGAACAAGAGGATATGGATTTTGACGAATATTTATAAATACTATAATTGGATTGGCGATAAGTGCTACAAATAGCATACATCCAACTAAAACTAAAAGTAGTTTTCCATAGCTTATAAATGTTTGAATTCCATTAGTTGCAATTGCATCAAAGACAAGTCCCATAATTCCAATTGGTGCAAAATTAATTATCCATCCAACCATTTTAGATAAAGCATCAGAAATATTAGCTAGCATTGTTTTAGTTGAATCATTTGCTCCTTTTAAGGCAAATCCAAGAATTACAGCCCATGATAATATACCTATATAATTGGCAGTAACTAATGCATTTACTGGATTATCTACAATATTCATTAAAAGTGATCTTAAGACTTCAGTAATTCCACCAGGAGGCGAAAGATTTTCTACTCCTGCTACCAGAGTTAATTTTACTGGAAAAATAAAACTTGTTAAAACTCCAACAAATCCACCTGTGAAAGTTCCAAGTAAATAAAGAATAATTATAGACTTCATATTAGTTTTTTGTCCGCTTTTATGTTGACATATTGCAGATGTAACAAGAAAAAATACAAGCATAGGAGCAATTGCTTTTAAAGCACCTACAAATAAGGAACCTAAAATTACAATTGACTTTGCTTTTTCTGGAATAGTTAATGCTAAAATAATTCCAATAGATAAACCTAAGATAATTCTTTTAACTAAACTTATTTTATTCCATTTTTTCATTAAGTTTTTCATAATATCTCCTCCTAATTAATGTTTTGAATATACTTTTTATAGTTTATCATAAATTTCTCGGCAAATAAATTATATTTAAGCTTATATAGTCAATTTTTAAAAGTATATAATGAAAAAACAAATAAAAGAATAGATTATAATATTGGATATACAATGAGAGAAATAATAAAAATAGCTAGAAGATTAGAGTAATCTAATCTTCTAGCTTTAAATATTAGTAATAGAAGCAATAATTAGGAATAATGTAATTTAAATTTATAATTATTATATTTGGTGAAGTAAGATGATAAAGAGTAACAAAAGTACTTTATAATTTTTTTAAAGTGCTAATTTTAATATTTCTAATGCTTCTTTTGCTCTTATTTGCACAAAATTTCCAACATGATCTGTGTGAGCAACTAGCTTATTAGACATTTCTTCTAAATTAGAATCATCAATATCCACATGACTTAAACGAGTTGGTAGTTCTATAGCTGTAAAGAAATCTTCTAAAGCTTTGATTCCTTTTAAAGCTGTTTCTTCAAGGTTATTTAAATTTATATCTATATCGAATACTCTATTTGCAAATTGAGCAAATCTATTAATATCATGTTTATAAACAAATTTCATCCAAGCAGGGAATATAATAGCTAATCCAGCTCCATGAGCAATATCGTATACACCACTAAGTTCATGTTCAATATCATGACTAGCCCAATCCCCAAGTCTACCCATATCTAAAGATCCATTATGAGCAACCATACCTGATAGCATAATCTCTGCTCTAGCATTATAATCATTAGGATTTATGTTAAGTCTCAATGCATTATCTATTATTGCTTTCATTGTTCCTTCACACAACCTATCTGTTAAATCTACATTAGGCTCATTTGTAAAATATCTTTCAAGTATATGAGCAAACATATCAGCAATTCCACAAGAAGTTTGATATTTAGGTAAAGTATAAGTAAGTTCAGGATTCATTATTGAAAACACAGGTCTTAAAGTTGGATGTCCTGTACTTCTTTTATATAATCCATCTTCGTTAGTTATAACACAGCCAGAACTTGTTTCACTACCAGCAGCAGGAATTGTTAAAATAGTTGCAAGTTGTATACATTTATGATTAATAGGTGTATCTATAAATAAATCCCAAACATCTCCGTTATAATTAACTCCAGCAGCAATAGCTTTAGAAGAATCTATAACACTCCCGCCACCTACAGCTAGAATAAAGTCAATATTATTATCTCTACAAATTTTAATTCCCTCACGAACTAGGGAAACTCTAGGATTTGGTTTAACTCCTGAAAGTTCAATAAATTCTATATTTGAATCTTTTAAAGATTTAATAACTTTATCATACAATCCAGTTTTCTTTATACTTCCTCCACCATAATGAAGTAAAATTTTATTTGTATATTTCTTTATTAAAGTCCCAACTTGTGATTCAGAATCTTTTCCAAAGATAATCTCAGTCCCATTTTTAAAATTAAAGTTTCTCATAAAGGCCCTCCTTATATTTTATAATATAAATATATAATACTTCAATAATAGAAGTATTTCAATAAATAGAAAATAGAGTTATTATTTCATAATCTTTTTTAATAAGTTTATTTTATTATTATATGGTGCAAATCTAAGAGGAAACTCTGCAAAAGTACCACGTTTAATAACAGATTTCTTATGTGTAAATATATCAAAACTAGCTTTACCATGATATGATCCCATACCACTTGAGCCAACACCGCCAAAAGGCAAATATGAAGAAGCAACATGTATTATAGTATCATTTATTGTAACTCCACCAGAAGTTGTTAAATTTAGAATTCTTTCTATAGAAGAAGAATTTTCAGAAAAGTAATATAAAGCAAGGGGTTTATCTTTTTTTGTAACATAAGAAATAACTTCATCTAAATTTGAGTATTCTAAAATTGGAAGAATAGGTCCGAAGATTTCTTCTTCCATAATCAAACTATTTTGTTTGATATTTATCAAAAGTGTTGGATCTAAATATAAATCATTTTCATCTGAATTTCCACCAAAGTAGATATCTCCATCTTTTAAATAATTTTTTAATCTTGAAAAAGACTGAAGATTAACTATTCTAGGAAAATCAGGACTTGATTTTAAATTATTTCCAAATTGAATAAGTATTTCTTTCTTTAACTCTTCCAATAATTTATCTTTAATATCTTTTTGAACAAATATATAGTCTGGAGCAACACAAGTTTGACCAGCATTTAAAAATTTTCCCCAAACAATTCTTTTAGCAGCTAGAGTTAACTTAGCAGAATTATCTATTATACAAGGGCTTTTTCCACCAAGCTCTAAAGTTAGAGGAATAAGGTTTTTTGATGCTTTTTCCATAACTATTTTTCCTACTTTTACACTTCCAGTAAAGAATATATAATCAAAATTTAAATTTAATAAATAAGAAACAACATCTTTTCCACCTAAAGGATTAACAACTTTTATAAAATTTTTATTAAAATTTTCATTAATTATCTTTTCAAGTAATAATGCTGTGTTTTTAGTATTTTCAGAAGGTTTTATAATTGCACAATTCCCAGCAGATATCGCCCCAATCAAAGGGGAGATAACTAATTGAAAAGGATAATTAAAAGGACCAATTATTAATACAACTCCATAAGGATCTTTATATACATAACTTTTAGAAGGAAAATTAATTATAGAGTTTTTAACTTTTTCTGTCTTTGACCATTTTCTTAAATTTTTAATATGAAGATTTAATTCGCTATAAATTATTCCTATTTCTGTAGCAAATCCTTCAAAATTAGATTTTCTTAAATCTTTATATAAAGCATCTAATATTTTATCTTCATTTTCTTTTATAACTTTTTTCAGCTTTTTTAAATTATTTATTCGGAAATTTATATCCTTTGTTTTAGCTGAATAAAAAAGCTCTTTTTGGTTATTAAATGTATCTAAAATATCTTTCATAATATTCCTCCAGTATAATTGAATTACAAACTAACATAAATAGTATATATTATCAGCACATAATTTTTTTTTATGGTTAATTTTATTATAACACTACAAAAGAAAAGTAAGAGATTTTAAAATAAAATTGAATAAGTATATATAAATATTAAAATAAATGATAAAATATAAATATACCCTATAGAGGTATAGTAACATGGAGGATTAAGATATGGAAGAAGAAAATGAAAAGTTAAGAAAAGATATAATAAATAGACTAAAAAGAATTGAAGGGCAAGTAAAAGGAATACAAGGAATGATGGAAAAAAACGTATGTTGTCCTGATATTTTAGTTCAAATATCAGCTATTAGATCAGCTATAAATAGAGTTGGTGGATTAACAATAGAATATTATGCAAATAATTGCTTAGGAGTTGAAGAAGGGTCATCAGAGCAAGAGACTTTGAAACAGCTTATAAAGACGATAAATACCTTTGTAAAGTAAAAAATTAAAAATATTACTTTACAAAATATCTATAAAGTGATAATATTTTCTCATAAATAATTGAACTAGAGGCTATGAAGAGAAGAAGTAGATTTAACATATCTTTTCAGAGAGTTCTACACTTGCTGTAAGTAGAATAAGAAAGTTAATTTGAATAACATCTCTGAGCCGTACTCCGAAAGATAACAACTAGTAGGCAGTAACCGGGTTGCGCCCGTTATAGTGCTAGAGTATCTAAGTATTTTATTTACTTATGTACTTGAAGAGTCTATTATTGTGAGATAATAGAGAATTAAGGTGGCAACGTGAAGTATAGCTTTCATCCTTTTATATATTTATATAGGGATGAGAGCTTTTTTTATGCAATAAAATTGTTAAAATAGTGGAGATTTAATTATTTAATATTATTAAAAAGGGGAGCTTAAAAATGAAAGTAGAAGGAATAATTATACCAGAAGGTTACAAAAGTAACACAACATTAATAGAAACAGAGGTTCATATAAAAAGAATCAAAGATTTTTTTGAGAAAGCATTAGCAGAAAGCTTAAATTTAACAAGAGTCTCAGCACCGCTATTTGTAGAAGGAGAAAGTGGAGTAAATGACAGTTTAAATGGTATAGAAAGACCTGTTAAATTTGATATTTTAGCAACAGGAAAAGATGTAGAAATAGTTCATTCACTAGCTAAATGGAAAAGATTAGCTCTTCACAGATATGGATTTAAAGTATCAGAAGGACTATATACTGATATGAATGCTATAAGAAGAGACGAAGAATTAGATAATCTTCATTCTGTTTATGTAGATCAGTGGGATTGGGAAAAAGTCATAGATAAAAGTGATAGGACTGAAGAAAAATTAAAGGATATAGTAAGAAATATTTATAAAGTATTCAAGGAAACTGAGAAATATGTTCACAAAAATTTAGTATCGGGAGAGGAGAAATTACCGGAAGATATATTCTTCATAACCTCTCAAGAATTAGAAGATATGTACCCAAAATATACTTCTAAAGAAAGAGAAGATGCAATATGTAAGGAGTATAAAGCAGTATTTATAATGAAAATTGGAGGATTACTTAAATCAGGAGAAAAACATGATGGAAGAAGCCCCGATTATGATGATTGGAGTTTAAATGGGGATATATTATTCTGGTATCCTCTTTTAGATAGAGCAATAGAATTATCATCCATGGGTATAAGAGTAGATGAAAAAGCACTTGATTATCAGCTTAAAGTTTCAGGAAATGATTATAGAAGAAAATTAGACTTTCATAGAATGTTATTAAATGGAGAGTTACCATATACAGTAGGTGGAGGAATAGGACAGTCTAGAATTTGTATGTATTTTTTAAATAAAGCTCATATAGGAGAAGTTCAAGCAACAGTTTGGGATGAAAAGAACTTAAAAATATGTAGAGAATATAATATAAACTTACTATAATAAAGAATAATTAATATTAAATGCAAATAATTATCTCCTAACAATATTGACAAATAAAAATTTAAATATATAATTATATTATATATTGTAAAGACACATTAAATTTTATTGAATATAAAGTTTAAATGTAAAATAATTAGGAGGAAATTATATGAAAGCCTTTGTGGATGAAAATACATGTATATCTTGTGGACTTTGTGAAGGAGTCTGTCCGGAAATATTTTCTTTAGAAACAGGAGTTTCAGTTGCTAAAGAAGGTATTATTGAAAATGAATTAGAAGATGCTACAAGAGAAGCTTGTGAAGGTTGCCCAGTAAGTGCAATTTCAATAGAAGAATAATATTTAAAGCCATACACACAATGTGTATGGCTTTATTTTGCAAATTTTCTTTTTGCACGTTTTTCTAGTTCTTTAAATTCTTTCTTCTTTCTAGCAGACATTAAAAGTCTAGTAACTGTTGATACAAATATAACCCCGAGGGAAAGAGAACCAGCATTAGCAAGAGTATTAAGTCCAAGTTCAAGAGATTTTATTATATTACCATTTATTGCTTCGTACATTGTATAGTACATGCCTCCCCCAGGAACTAATGGAATTAATGCACATATTATTAAGGTGGTAACAGGAGTTTTTAATATTCTCGCGAGAATTTCAGAATATATACTAAAAATAATGGATGAAATAAAAAATGACGAAGTAGTAGTTAAACCTAAATTTTCACAAAATATACTTATGTACCAACTTAATCCTCCACCTAAAGCAGCATAAAATAATTTTTTGCCTTTTATATTGAATAGTATTCCAAATCCAAGGGTTGAAAAAAATGCAAATAGTGATTGTACCATCATACTATAGCCCTCCAAAAGTAGAAATCCAAAAGCTGAGTACTGCACCAGTACCTATAGCAATTGATATAGCTACTAAAAATGCCTCGGCAGCTCTTGTAAGACCAGCCAATAAATCGCCTGATATAGTATCTCTAATTGCATTAGTTATAGCAAGCCCAGGAACTAACAACATTATTGAACCAATTATGGTTTTATCTATATCATTTATAAGTCCTATATTTAAGAAAAGTATAGCAATTATAGCAGTAATTCCAGCCAGAATACTATTAATGAAAAATTGATTTATCTCTAGGTTAGAAAATTTTATAGATAGTGATTTTATAATAAGGCCAATAAAAAAGGCAGCAATAGCTTCTCTTAATTTTCCACCAAAGAGGAATACAAAGCAAAAAGCACCCAAGGCAGAAATTAATATAGCAGTTTTATTACTGTATCTTTCTCCATTATTAATGATTTGAAGTTGAGATTTAAGTTCAGATACTGAAAGTCCCTTACTTATAATATTTCTAGATAAGTCATTTACTTTATCTACTTTATCTAAATCTATAGTTCTAGTCGAAACTCTTCTTATTAAAGAATAAGTCTTACCATCACTACACACAGAAACCATAATACCTGTTGTAGTAACAAAGCTTTCAGCTTCTTCTATACCATAGATTTTGCAAATTCTCCAAATAATTTCTTCAGCCCTATAAGTTTCACCGCCACATTCAAGCATAATTTTGCCGGCAAAAGTAGCAACATGAAGTATTTCATTCATATCCATAACTAAATCTCCTTAAATCTAAAGTTATTTAAAATATAAGTATTATAACATAAATATATTAATTATAGTATATACTACTTTACAGAATTAATAATATACTACTCCTAACTAAATTTATTAATTGAGAATTTCATTGATTTACAAAAAAATAAGAATAATTTAGAAATATTAATTGATTATTGTATAAAATATATTTATAATTTATTAAAAAGGATTTGGGGTGAAAATATGAATTTTGAAAATATTTCAAAAGAAGATAAAGTAATTTATAATTTAATCGAAAAAGAATTAAAAAGACAACAGGATGGAATAGAATTAATTGCATCAGAAAATTTTGCTTCAAAAGCAGTTATGGAAGCTATGGGATCATTCCTTACTAATAAATATGCCGAAGGATATCCAAACAAAAGATATTATGGTGGTTGCCATGTAGTAGATGAAATTGAAGCTATAGCTATAGAAAGAGCTAAAGAGCTATTTGGTGCAGAACATGCAAATGTTCAACCTCATTCAGGTTCACAAGCAAATATGGCAGTATATTTAGCAGTTCTTGAGCATGGTGATACTGTTCTAGGTATGAATTTAAGTCATGGAGGCCATTTAACACATGGTTCACCAGTGAATTTCTCAGGAAAGTTATTCAATTTTGTTTCTTATGGAGTAGATGCTGAAAGTGAAACTATTGATTATGATATAGTTAGAGAAATGGCTATTAAAAATAAGCCAAAGCTTATAGTTGCAGGAGCAAGCGCCTATGCAAGAACAATAGATTTTAAGGCTTTTAAAGAAATATGTGATGAAGTTGGGGCATTATTTATGGTTGATATGGCTCATATTGCAGGACTTGTTGCAGCAGGAGAGCATCCATCACCAGTTCCATATGCTGATTTTGTAACATCAACAACACATAAGACTTTAAGAGGACCAAGAGGTGGCTTGATTCTTTGTAAAGAAAAATATGCAAAGCAATTAGATAAGACTATATTCCCAGGAATACAAGGAGGACCACTTATACATACTATAGCAGCAAAAGCAGTATGTTTTAAAGAAGCATTAGATCCAAGTTATAAAGATTATATAAAAAATGTAATTAATAATTGTAATGTATTATCCAATGAGTTAATAAACTATGGTTTTAAGATTGTTTCAGGAGGAACAGACAATCACTTAATACTTGTAGATTTAACAAATAAGGAAGTTACAGGAAAAGATGCTGAAATACTTTTAGATAGTATTGGAATTACAGTAAATAAAAATACTGTACCTAATGAAACTAAAAGTCCATTTATAACATCTGGAATAAGAATAGGTACACCAGCAGTTACAACAAGGGGATTTAATGAAGAAGATATGAAGGAAGTAGCATCTATTATTAATGATGCAATTTCTGAAAAAGATCCTAATTTAGATTTGCTAAGAAGCAGAGTAAAATCTTTGTGTGAAAAGCATCCTCTATATAATTAATGTAGTATTACATAGATAAAATATCTAGTAAAAAATAGGTGTTAGAAAATTATAATATAATAGAAATGTACAAAAGTTTATTTTATTGTATATTTCTATTATTTTTTATATAAACTGAAATAATATATGAACTATTTAAATTATCAAAGAGCACTAATATATTTATACACAGAATTATATTAAATAAAGAAGTGTTATAATATAGATATATTAAGAAAAGGAGAACTATATCAATGAAACTTATATCATGGAATGTTAATGGAATAAGAGCTTGTGTTACAAAAGGCTTTTTAGAATATTTTAATGAGATGGATGCAGATATTTTTTGTATTCAAGAAAGTAAATTACAAGAAGGACAAATAAATTTAGAATTAGAAGGATACTATCAATATTGGAATTATGCCGAAAAGAAGGGATATTCGGGTACAGCTATTTTTACAAAAGAAAAACCATTAAATGTAACTTATGGTTTAGGAATAGAGGAACATGATAAAGAAGGAAGAGTTATAACATTAGAATTTGAAAATTTCTATATGATAACAGTTTACACTCCAAATTCAAAAAATGAACTTGCAAGATTAGATTATAGAATGGTTTGGGAAGATGCATTTAAGGAGTATTTAAAGGTATTAGATGAAAAGAAACCAGTCATAGTTTGTGGAGATTTAAATGTTGCTCATAAAGAAATAGATTTAAAGAATCCAAAAACTAATTTAAGGAATGCAGGATTTACAGAAGAAGAAAGAAGTAAATTTACTGAATTACTAAATTCAGGATTTGTAGATACATTTAGATATTTTTATCCTGATGAAGTAGGAGCATATTCATGGTGGTCATATAGATTTAATGCAAGAGCTAAAAATGCAGGATGGAGAATTGACTATTTCTTAGTATCAGATTCAATTAAAGATAAGTTAGAAGATGCTAAAATTCACTCAGAGGTCTTAGGCTCAGATCATTGTCCAGTTGAAATTAAAATTAATATTTAGAAAAAGGAAGTTGTCATTATGGCAGCTTCTATTTTTATATTAATTAAAAGCATAAATTAGATTATTGAAAAGTAAATATATATTATAGCTAAACTATAGGGGTGATGTAGTGTCAATTAAGGAAGTTAAAAATAGCTTACCAAACGAACTTATAGAAATTTTAGAAAGTATATATACAGCTGGTCAACTAGATCTAATTTATAAAAGTTTTTATAGAGGAAGAAATACAACATTTAGAATTAATACTTTAAAAGGAAATATAAAAGAGGTGATGGATGAGTTTAATAAAAATAGAATTAAAGCTGTAAACCATCCACTTCTAAAGAATGCATTTATAGTTAAGGGGGTTAAGGAGAGCAGTTTAAGAAGATTAGATGTTTATAAAAATGGGGAAATATATCTACAAAACTTATCTTCAATGTTGCCTCCCTTATTTTTAGATTTAAAAGAAGAATTAATTGTATTAGATATGTGTGCAGCTCCAGGAGGAAAGAGTCTTTATATGGCAGACTTGATCAACAACAAAGCGACTATTTTAGCTAATGATGTTAATGAAATAAGACGAGAAAGATTAAATTATAATATAGAAAAACAAGGAGCAAATTCTATTATTGTTTTAGGTGCAGATGGATGTAGCATAGGAAAAAGGTTAAATAAGTATTTCGATAGAATTTTATTAGATGTACCTTGTTCAGGAGAAGGTACTATTCATTTAAAAAATAATAAAGCATATAAAATATGGAATGAAAAAAAAGTTGCTTTATGCTCAAAACTACAAAAAAGATTATTTGACAGTGCATATAATGCATTAAAACCAGGAGGGATTATGGTATATTCTACATGTACATTAAATCCCTTTGAAAATGAAGAAGTATTAGATTATGCGTTAAATAAATATGAAGATTTAAAATTAGAAAAAATAAATTTACAACTATCTAATGTTATTAGTGGTATAAAACAGTATAAAGAAAGAATGTATAATCCAGAAGTAACAAAAGCAATAAGAATAATTCCAAATGAAAATATGGAAGGATTCTTTATAGCAAAAATAATTAAAAGAAAAGAATAAAAAATACAGCCATATAAATAAGTATAGTAAATCTTTTTATATGGCTAATTTTTAAAGTTTAAAATAATATATAATTTTGAGTTTTAATAGTGCACATGAATTAAATGGAATCTTATATTATCGTTGCTCCAACCTAAATCATAAGGAACTAGAAGTCTATCAGTATTATGACAAGTAACTAATGGATATCCTTTTGAATCAAATCCAGTAACAGTTGATATATGGGTTATTCTTCCCTTTTTCTCATAAGCTACAAAATCTCCTGGTTTCATATTAAAAGCAGCTTTATAAGTTTGTTGGTAAGTACCTTTAGCTATATAAGATGCTCTACCACTTCCAACCATGTAATTTTTAAAACCTTGCGCATTTAACCAGGCTTTTGTGCCTTCTTTTCCAGAGTAATTCCATAATTGATTCTTTTTAAAACCACCACCTTCATGTAAAATTTGAGAGGCAAAATTTGCACAGTCTCCACCATCTGGATTATGATTTTTATATTTTGAATTATATTTAAAAATAAAATTATCATCTTCAGATATTCCGCAATAGGTATGTGCATATTCTATTGCTTTTAATTGTCTTTCATTTGGAATAAATTCAGGAGGTTGATGTTCTAATATATACTTACTGATTTCTTCAGATTTTATATTTTTAATATCTAAAGAATCTGCAAAAGGATCTGTGTACCATTCTTTTGTAATAATATATTTATCATTTTCTTTTTTCAAATTAAGATAATGATTTGTTCCAAGTCTAAAATGATTAATAATATCAGGAGAATCTATATAATAATAATTGAAATCTGTTGCTACATCACAAATAACACCATAAAGCCCAGGTTCTTTTTCCGCAACTTTCCTTATTCTAACTATAGATTTTAAATCCCTAAATTTTACAGCTTGTTTTTCAGACCAATTAATTAAATATTGAGTCTTTTTTGCTTCACTTTCGTATGCCCATAAACTTACTTTTATATTTAGATCATAAAAACCTTTCAATAAATCACAATCACCAGAAACTATAGCATCATTTCTTTGAGAAAATAAATTTTCAAGTAAATCTTTAAATTCCTTCTTCATTTCTTCTGATAAAGAAGATTCATTATTTAAAAAGTTTAAAGTTTCTTTATCTTCATAAAATTCTTCAGCAAAGGAGATAGAAAAGGGTAGTATATTAAAAACATATATAACAATTAAAACTAAGATAATAAATTTATGTTTAAATTTCACAAATTTCGCCTCTTTTCTTTAAAATATATAAGTAGTTTGTACAAAAATAGTTAAATTTATATATAACATTTAATCATTTTATGTGGATGTTTTTAGCAAAAAAGTAACATAAATCATATAATAAAATGTTATAAATTATTAGGGAGAAATTAATGAAAAGGTTAGATTATCTTTATGATAATTCTATGGAGATTAAATTTGATGAAGGTACTAACATAGTTTTTATTTCAGATGTTCATAGAGGTGACGGAACATTTTATGACTCTATGCTTCCAAATATAAATATTTATAAAACTGCTTTATCTTATTATTATAGAAGAGAGTTTATTTATGTAGAAGTAGGAGATGGAGATGAGCTTTGGAAAAATAGAAATTATGATAATATTTCATATTGCTATAATGATATATTTAAATTGTTTAATAAATTTAAAGAAGAAAATAGAATTTATATGATTTATGGAAATCATGATATAATAAAAAACAGAGAAAGTTTTTATCATATACAATACAGAGCTTTAAGAAAAATAGGAACAGATTATGGCAAAAATTTTTTGGATTTTATCAAAGATATAGAATTCTATGAAGGAATAAATTTTAAATTTACACCAGTTAATGAAAAGTTTTTAGTTACTCATGGTCATCAAGTAGATTTAATAAATTCAGATTACTGGCTATTATCAAGATTTTTAGTGCGATATGTATGGAAATTTTTAAATGGTCTTGCAGGCTTTAAAGATCCTATAAGTCCTGCTAAGAATAATAAGAAAGGAAGTAAGGTAGACAGAAAACTTGAAAAATGGTCTGAAATTAATGGTAAGATGCTAATTTGTGGACATACTCATAATAGTAGAATGCCTGCTAAATTTGATCCTCCATATTTTAATGATGGGTGTTGTATTCTACCTTATGCCATGACCGCAATAGAAATTGAAAGTGGAAGTATATCGCTTGTGAAATGGAGTGTTGAATCCCAAGAATCAGGAGTACTTTGGATAAGAAGGAAGGTTATAGTTGGACCAAATAGTATAAAAGATTATCTATTATTTGCGCGAGATAAAAGAATAAGAATTATAGAATAATCTAAAAAACAAAAAATTAAACCAAAAAAGTAAAGGAGATTTTCTAATGAATTCAATAGATTTACATTGTGATACAGCAAGCAGGTTATTATATGAAAATTTAAAACTTAAGGAAAGTATTTGTAAAGTTGATATAAAGAAATTAAAAGAATCAAAAGCATTAGCACAAGTTTTTGCACACTTTATAGAATTAAATATAATAGATAACCCATATTTAGAATTTAAAAAAATGAATGATGTTTTAATGAAGGAATTAAAAGAAAATTATAATGATATTGAAATAGCAACAAATTTAAAAGAATTAGAAGAAGTTAATAATAAAGGTAAAATCGGAGCTTTTTTATCAATAGAAGAAGGGGAAGTATTAGAAGGAAAAATAGAAAGAGTAAAAGAAGTCTATGATATGGGAATAAGATTTATAACATTAACTTGGAATTTCCCAAATAGTATAGGATATCCAAATGTAGGATATAGATATAAGAATAATGGATTAACAGATAAGGGAAAAGAAATAGTAAGTGAAATGGAAAAATTTAAAATAATACCAGATTGCTCTCATTTATCAGATAGAGGTTTTTATGATTTAGTTGATATATGTAAAAAGCCTTTTATTGCAACACACTCTAATGCTAGAGAAATAACTAATCATTCAAGAAATTTAACTGATGATATGATAGTTAAATTAGCTAATAAAGGTGGAGTTATGGGATTAAATTTTTGCGCACCATTTTTAGGAAATGAAAGAATTCCTACAATTGAATCTATGATAGCACATATTAAACATATAAAAAATATTGGAGGAATAGATGTACTTGCATTAGGAACAGATTTTGATGGTATAGAAAATGAAGTGGAAATTAGAAATATTGGAGAAATAGAGAAGCTTAGAGATGCTCTAATAAAAGAAAAATTTATAAGTTCAGAAATTGATAAGATATTCTTTAAAAATGTAAAAAGAGTAGTAAAAGAATGCTTATAATATAAATGAAATTAGGAGAAAAGTATGGAAAACTTACAAGGAAAAATAGCTTTAGTTACAGGTGCATCACGTGGTATTGGAAAAGCTATAGCAATTGAATTAGCGAAAGAAGGAGCTTCTGTAATTATAAATTATTCTAAAGATGATGATGGAGCAGAAACTACATTAGCAGAAATAATTGCATTAGGTAGTTATGCTAAGTTATACAAGGGAAATATATCAGATTATAATACCTGTAAGAAAATGATAGACTATGTTATAGAATACTTTGGAAAAATAGATATACTAATAAATAACGCAGGAATATCTACTATAGGATTATTTATGGATTCCTCAAAAGAAGATATAGATAATGTTATGGGAGTAAATATTCGTGGAGCTATGTATTTAAGTAAACATGCACTTCCACATATGATATCTAAAGGTACTGGAAATATAATTAATATTTCTTCTATATGGGGTGATGTTGGTGCTTCTTGTGAAGTAATATACTCTACTTCAAAAGGAGGAATAAACTTATTCACTAAATCCCTTGCAAAAGAAGTTGCGCCAATGGGAGTAAGAGTTAATGCAGTTGCTCCAGGTGTAATTAATACAGAAATGAATTCATTTTTATGTGAAGATGAAAAGAATGAGTTAAAAGAAGAAATACCAATGGGGAGATTTGGAGAAGCCACTGAAATTGGGAAATTAGTAGCCTTTTTATGCAACGATAGCTGTAGTTACTTAACAGGACAAATTATAAAAGTCGATGGAGGAATGATATAAATTGTTAAACAATTTATTCAGTTGTTTATTTAAAGAAGGTTTACAGAATATTATAAATTAGATATAGTTTAATTAGTTAAAATAATATATATAGTTTAAGAGGTAAGAATTATAGCTCTTAAAAGAGAAAGGACTTAAAATATGGGAAAAGTATTAGTACTAGCAGAAAAACCTTCTGTTGGTAGAGATATAGCAAGGGTTTTAAAATGTAATCAAAATAAAGGAGCATATATTGAAGGCAGTAAGTATGTTATAACTTGGGCATTAGGTCATTTAGTTGGACTACAAGATCCAGAAGGATATGATGAAAAATATAAAACCTGGAGCATGGAAACTCTTCCAATGCTGCCTAAGTATATGAAGCTTACAGTTTTAAAAAAGACATCTAAACAATTTTATGAAGTAAAAAAGCTTTTAAATAGAAGTGATATTGAAGAAATAGTAATAGCTACTGATGCTGGTAGAGAAGGAGAATTAGTTGCAAGATGGACTATAGAAAAAGCTGGAGCTAAGAAGCCTATAAAAAGGCTTTGGATATCATCTCAAACTGATAAAGCAATTTTAGATGGTTTTAAAAGCTTAAAGCCTGGAAGTCAGTATGAAAACTTATATAAAGCAGCAGTATGTAGAGCTGAGGCTGACTGGATAGTTGGACTTAATGCAACCAGGGCCTTAACATGTAAATATAATGCACAGCTTTCAGCAGGAAGAGTACAATCTCCAACTTTAGCTATGATAGTTGATAGAGAAGATGAAATAAAGAATTTTAAACCAAAGGATTTTTATACTATATCTGCAAAAGCAAATGGAATAGTACTTCAATGGATTAATAATGATAATAATACAAGAATTTTTAATGAAGAATGTGCAAATAAGATTTTAAATAATTCAAAAGGACATGATGCTAAAATAACATCAATAACAGAAATTCCTAAAAAGAAATTTTCTCCAGCTTTATATGATTTAACAGAGCTTCAAAGAGATGCCAATAAAATATGGGGATATTCAGCAAAGCAAACTTTATCAATAATGCAGAGGCTTTATGAAAATCATAAGATCTTAACATATCCAAGAACTGATTCAAGATATATATCTACAGATGTTGTTTCAACCATTCCAGATAGGTTGAAGGCAATATCTATTGGTGAATACAGAATGGCAGCTTCTGAAATACTAAAAGGTAAAATAAGTGGAAATAAGAGCTTTGTAGATAATAGCAAGGTTAGTGATCACCATGCAATTATACCTACTGAACAAAAGCCAAACTTAAGCAATTTAAGTTCAGAAGAAAAACATATATATGATCTTGTAGTTAAAAGATTTTTAAGCATTTTAATGCCACCATTTGAATATATCCAAACAAATATAAAGGCTGATATAAATGGAGAAAGTTTTATTGCAAAGGGGCAGGTTATAAAATCAAAAGGATGGAAATCTTTGTATGATAAAGAAATAATAGATGATAGTTCAAATGAAGATGATTTAAAGAACCAAGTACTTCCAGAGCTTAACAAGGGAGATTTATTAAAAATAAATTCAGTGGATTTAAATAAAGGCCAAACCAAGCCGCCAGCAAGATTTAATGAGGGAACACTTTTATCAGCTATGGAAAATCCTCAAAAGTATGTAAATGTAAATAAGGAAGCAGCGAAGACATTAAATGAAACAGGTGGACTTGGAACAGTTGCTACAAGAGCAGATATAATTGAAAAATTATTTAATTCCTTTGTTATTGAGAAAAAGGGAAAAGAAATAGTTCCAACTTCTAAAGGAAGGCAATTAATAGATTTAGTACCTAATGAACTTAAATCTCCATTATTAACTGCGAAGTGGGAAAGTAGACTTGATGGAATTAGTAAGGGAAAAGATAATCCAGATGCTTTTATTAAAGAAATGAGAAATTATGCAATAGCCTTAGTAGAAGCTGTTAAAACTGATAATAGCAAATTTGTTCACGATAATAAAACAGGCAAAAAATGTCCTAATTGCGGAAAATATCTTTTAGAAGTAAAAGGTAAAAATGGAGTTATGAATGTATGCCAAGATAGAGAATGTGGATATAGAGAAAGTGTAAGTAGAACTACTAATGCTAGATGCCCAGAATGTAAGAAAAAGTTAGAAGTTAGAGGTCAAGGAGACGGAAAGATATATGTTTGTACAGGTGCAAACTGTAACTTTAGGGAAAAGGCTTCACAATTTGAAAAGAGATTTGATAAAAAGGGCAAAGTAGATAAAAGAGAAGTAAATAATATGATGAAGAAAATGAAAAAAGAGGCAGAGGACTTTAATAATAATCCTTTTGCAGATCTTTTAGGAAAGATGAATTTAAAAAACTAATGTAATAAATAGATAGTAAAAGAAATATACAGAAATGTTTATTTCTTTTGCTTTTTTTCGAAGAAAATACAAGCTTTTTTGTCCAAAATGAATATCTATTTATTAACCAATATTTGGTATAATTACATTATTAAATATTGGAGGTGCAGTATGAATGAAATGATTTTACTTGGAATTAAAGTAGTATCTATAGTCCTTGGAGTAATAATATTATTATGGATTATAGGATTTAGAATAATTCCAAATGATAAGGTAGGGATTGTTGAAAAATGGTGGTCTACTAAAGGGTCTTTGAATGAACAAATAATTGCATTGAAGGGTGAAGCAGGATATCAACCTGCATTACTAAGAGGAGGAATTCATTTTAGAACACCATTTATTTATAAAGTTCATATAGTTCCTCTAGTTACAATACCCCAAGGGAAAATTGCCTATGTTTTTGCAAGAGATGGAAAACCTTTAGAAGCAACACAAACTTTAGGAAAAGTAGTCAGAGAGGGAAATAACTTTCAAGATGTAAGAAGCTTCTTAGAAAATGGAGGACAAAAAGGCCCACAAAGGGGAATAATAAGAGAAGGTACCTATGCATTTAATCTTGCGCAATTTGTAATTATTACAGAAAATAAAACTTATTATTTAAAGATGGGAAATAAACATGAGCTAGATACTATTTTAACTATGTCTAGATTAATTTCTGAAAGAAGAGGATTTGAGCCTATCATAATTGAGGGTAATAGTGATTTAGTAGGAATAGTGACAGTACATGATGGACAATCATTAGGATCAGAAAATATAATATGTCCTATAGTTGGAGATAATCATAACGATGAAAATTATCATAATAATTTTCAAAATATTGATGCATTTTTAAAAGCTGGTGGATATAGGGGTAGGCAATATCAAGTTTTAGCTGATGGTACTTACTTTATAAATAGATTATTTGCAACAGTAGAATATATTCCTAAAATTATTATCCCAGTTGGATTTGTAGGGGTTGTAGTTTCATATACAGGATCAAAGGGAGAAGATTTCTCAGGAACTGACTACAAGCATGGGGAATTAGTTAAAAAGGGTTATAGAGGAGTTTGGAATGAAGCCTTAATGCCAGGTAAATATGCATTTAACACTTATGCAGGTAATATAATTAAAGTTCCAACCACTAATGTAATATTGAAATGGATTAGTAATCAAAATGGTAGTCATAAATATGATGAAAATCTTAAAGAAGTAAATTTAATTACTAAAGATGCTTTTGAACCAACATTACCACTATCAGTAGTATTTCATATAGATTATAGAAAAGCACCTCTTGTAATTCAAAGATTCGGAGATATAAAGATGCTAGTGGATCAAACATTAGATCCTATGGTATCTGCATATTTTAAGAATATAGGACAAACTAAAACATTAATAGAATTAATACAACAAAGAAACGAAATTCAAGCACAAAGTTCATTAGAAATGAAAGGAAAGTTCGACCACTACAATTTAGAACTAGAAGAAGTATTAATAGGAACTCCTGGAAGCTCTAAGGCAGATACAAATATTGAAACAATATTAACTCAGTTAAGAAGTAGACAAATTGCAAAGGAACAGCTTGAAACTTATGAAACTCAACAAAAAGCAGCAGAAAAAGAAAAGGAACTTAGAGAAGCAGAAGCTATTGCAAAACAACAAACTACTTTAACAGAATCAGATATTAATATTAGAATTCAAGAAAATCAAGGTAAAGCAGAGCTTATGAAGGCTAAGCAAGATGCTGAAAAAATACAAAATCTTTCTGAAGCAGAAGCTTATAAGGTTAAAAAGCAATCTGAAGCAGAAGCCTTTAAGATAAAAATAACAGCAGAAGCTGATGCTGATAAGGAAGCAAGAGTAGGTATATCAAAGGCTATAGCTGCAAGGGAACAAGTAAATGCTTATGGCGGACCACAATATAAAGTTATAAATGATGTTATGACTTCCTTTACAAATGCAATTAAGGAAGGCAAGATTGATATAGTTCCAAGAACCCTTATAAATACAGGAGCTGAAGGAGAAGGCAAGGGAGCAAATGCATTTGAATCTTTAGTTATGTTATTATTAAGTGAAAAATTAACTGAAATAGGAGAAAATAAAACTATTGAGGAGTCAGAAGAAATATTAAAAATAAAAGAAGAAATAATGGATAATTTAAGAGAAAAGAAGCCTATAGAATCAGAAGGAAATTAGTAAAAGAAAGATAGATTATATTTTTATATAGTCTATTTTTATATAATAATTTTAGAATATTTATATAAACTATGAATATAAATGTATAGTCTAAAAATTTCTATCAAAAAGTTAAAATTATTTTTAGAAGAATAAGAGAAATAATATGTGGTAAGAATTAGTATTATAAGGAGGGTGAAGAAGATGGAGATAAATAAATCAGAATGTACATGTGATAAATGTGGGTATAATTTTGAGGGGTTAAAGAGTGAATGTTTAATTATTTGTCCTCAGTGCAAGAAAATAAAAAAGATACAAGATTTTAATTTAATTGAAGGTTAAATTTTTAAGTAGTAGGAATTTTAAATTTCTACTATTTTTTTATAATAATAATATATTTAGAAGCATATTATTACTATATAAGTTGCAAGAAATATTTTACACTTAACTAATTATATTTGAAATTTATAGTATTTAAATAAAGTCAGTATCTATAAGCTTATCTATAAGCATGACATAACTATTAAAGAGTAGATATTTAGATAGTGGGGTGAGGGATTATGGGTGAAGAAATGAAAAATAATAATTATTTAAGAGAAGACTATTTTATATATAAAGGCACAAAATTATTTTTACAAGATTATAAGGATAAATTTATAGACTATAATTTAGAAGGAAATACAAATGAAAATTTAATTATAAGAAGATTTTTAGAATCAAAAAAATATGAAATTAAGTTTATAAACAGGAAAAGAAATGAACTAAAAAGCAAAATATGTAATACAGAAAATACAATTAAAAATTTGGAAAATAGCTTTGTAGAATTAGATAAAGAAAGAGAAGCAAGATTAGTTTCAATTCTAAAGGAAAGGAATAAAAACACTGACTTTGAAAGCTTAGAGGATATTGAAGAAGCAGTTAGTGAAATTAAAAAAATAAAAGATTATGAACTTAAAAAACTTAAAAAATTAAAAAAACAAATTAAGGATTTTGATGAATCTTCTAAAGAAGAAGAAAAGTTAATTAGCACATTGTTGAATTATATAAAAAAAGAATTTTTAGAAGAAAAAGATTATATAGTTAAATTAATAAACTCTGGAACTTTAAAAGATGTAGAGTTGATTTTAAATTATGAATATCTTTCAATTATTATTGATGGAATGTTAAATATAGAGGAGGAGATATTAGGTGGATAATTATTTAAGAGAAGATATTATAAAAGATAATATAAAGGAAAAACTTAAATGTCTATATAAGGATATAGTAATTGATGATATAAGAGAAGAGGTTGAGAAAAGCAAAGAAGAAGTTTTACAAAATATAAGTGAAATTGGAGAAAATAAAAAATTAAATAAAGAAGTTTTAAACAAACTTGACCAAATATTAATTATGGTAGATATGCTAGAAAGTAAAGAAGAAAAAGGAATTAGCACAATTTCTACTAATAGTAAAATTGTACTGATATCAAATATTATTTTATCAATATTATTAATTATAAGTTTTTTTATGTAATAAAAACTGGCTGTCGTATAGACAGCCTTATATCATTTCTAAGTCATCAGCTTTTTTCAAAGTAAATTCAAATTTAACACCATCAATTGTATTTGTTAGCGAATATGAACTTTCATGAAGATTTAGAATTCTTTTTACTATTGCGAGTCCTAGGCCATTACTTTCTTTAGAAGTATTTCTTGCTTTATCAATTCTATAAAATTTAGTATATAAATTTTGTATTTCATTCTCAGGGATATAAGCACCTTTATTTTCTATGGAAATATTCACAATATTATTATTTGTACTAACTTCTATTATAACTTTTTCTTTACTTGGAGTATATTTGAGAGCATTACTAATAAGATTAGTAAGGACTTGTTCTAATTGAAATATATCTCCAATAACATAGCAGTACTCTAATTCAGATATTAAATTTAATTCTATATCTTTAGAAGAAAATTCTAAAGAAAAACTTTTAATAAGCTTTCTAATTAGTCGAAGTATATTAAACTTTTCTATAACTAATTCTATGTTTCCAGATTCAAGTTTTGAAATTTCCAACATATTAGTTACTAATCTGTTCATTTTATGTGATTCATCTATAATAGTATTAATATAAATTAATGCATCCTCACCAGTGGCAATTCCATCTTTAAGACCTTCTGCATATCCTTCTATTATACCAATAGGAGTTTTTAAGTCATGTGAAACACTAGCAACGAAATCTTTTCTCATTTCTTCTAGCTTACGTTCTTTTTCAATGTCTTCTTCTAACTTTTTATTTTTTTGTTTTAAGTCATCTAATGCGTTTTTTAATGTAGATGATAGAAAATTCAATGTTATGGCAAGATTTCCAATTTCATCATCAGACCTGACTTCACATTTAGCTGTAAAATCCATTGAAGACATCTTTTTAGCAACCTTATTTATATTTACCAGTGGTTTAGAAATTAAATTTGCATAAACAGAGGAGAGTAAGATCGCAATTAAACTAATTCCTAAAAAGAGATATTCATAGAATTCTTTAATAACACCAGCAGCTTCATTAATAGGTTGCATAGATGAAACTGTTACAATAATAGAATCATTTTTAGAATTTAATGACATTGGTGATAAAATACCAATTTTTTTTGAGTTACTTGATTTATTCTCAAAAACGTTAGCTTGTGGTTTACCAGAAGTCAAAACTTCATTAATAAGAGCTTTATCATTAATAATTTCAGCACAAAATGCTGTTAGAACCTGAAAATCATCTGTACTTTTATCGTAATTCGGTAGAACTTTAAATTTACCATCTAATGAAAAAATAGCAACCTTAGAGTCATTTTCTTGCTCGAATCTATATAATGCATCAGTTAAAAGATTTTCGTTAGTATAAGAGTTTAATGTGCTAAACTTATTAGCATCTTTTATCATATCTTTTACTTTTCTACTTAAATAGAAATCTTCAAAAAACAAAATTTGAAATAACATACTAAAAATTAACATGCTAAAAATTAAACCGAAGGTTATTAAAAATAATTTTTTTGATATACTAAATTTATTTTTTTGCTTCAAATCTATAACCACTTCCTCTAACCGTAACTATGCAACTAGATTTATCACCAAGCTTTTCCCTAAGCCTTTTAATATTCGTATCTACTGTTCTTAAATCTCCATAATAATCTAATCCCCATACATTATCTAGTATAGTATCTCTAGATAGTGCTATTCCTTCATTATCAGATAGATAAGATAGAAGTTCAAATTCTTTAGGAGAAAGATTAATAATTTCTTTATTTACCTTTACTTCATGAGATAACTTATTTATAGTTAAGCCATCATATTCTTTTGAACTAGAAAAACTTTCTTCAGAAGTTCTCTTAAGTAAAGCTTTTACTTTAGCTATCAATACTTTAGGGGAAAAAGGTTTAGTTATATAATCATCTGCTCCCATTTCATAGCCAAACAATTTATCTTCTTCTTGTCCTTTAGCGGTTAATAGTATGACAGGTATAGTTGAAGCTTTTCTTATCATCTCTAAAACTGTGATTCCATCTACTTTAGGCATCATAATGTCTAATATAACTAAATCTACTTTAGTGCTTATAAAATAATTAAGTCCTTCATCACCATCAGATGCTTCTATAATATTAAACCCTTCTTTTAAAAAGTAATCTCTCAGAAGAAATCTAATACGAGTTTCATCTTCAATTAATAGTATATTTTTTTTCATAAAAGCCCCCCTATTCTAAATGCTTTATTTTAATTATAAATGTCAATATTAATATGGTAAAGATTAATTATGTAGATTATTAAGTAAAACATATATATAATTATATTATTATATTTAATTTTAAGTCAAAAAATAATTTTTAATAAAAAAGTATAAAGAATGGGTGGAATATATGTTCAAATTGAATTTTAATGTTGAAAGACATATTTTAGATAATGGATTAGAAGTTATAACAATAAAAAAAGATACCAAAATAACATCTATAAATATTGGAATAAAAGTTGGTTCTCTATATGAAAATATAAATGAAAAAGGAATATCTCACTTTATAGAACATATGTTATTTAAAGGAACAAAAAATAGAAGTTATGAAACTTTAAATGATGAATTAGAATTTTTAGGGGGAGAATATAACGCTTATACAGATTATACATCAACGGTTTATACAATTAGTTGTTTAGACGAAGAACTTAAAAATGCTATAGATATCTTAGGAGATATGATTATAAATCCTAAATTTGATAAGGAAGAATTGGAAAAGGAAAGAGGCGTAATTCTTGCAGAGATGAGGACTAGTAAGGATGATATCGAAGATTTAAGTTTTAAAAGAATTAATGAAGTAGCATTTAAAGATAGTCCTTTAAAATATGATGTTGCAGGACTTGAAGGTAATATAAAAAAATATACAAGGGATGATTTAATTAGTTTTTATAATAGATATTATATACCTAATAATGCATTGGTGACAGTAGTATCACCATATGATCATGATGAAGCATTAAATGAAGTGAAAAATAAATTTGCTAAGTGGGAAAAGGGTGAAAAACAAGAAAAAAATATTATTGAAGAAAAGAATATTTGTAAATCTATAACAACTACAAAGTCTAATATAGAGCAAAATACAATAGTTTATTTATATACATTTTATAATTTGGATAGAAATTTAGAACTTCCACTTAGAATTTTAAATCATAGATTAGGAGAAAGTTCAAATTCTCTTTTATTTAGGGAAGTAAGAGAAAAAAGAGGACTTGCATATGATATTTATACAAGTATAGATATGACAAATAATGTTAAGACTTTATATATCTATACTGCAGTTGGAGAAGAAGATGTGAAAGCAGCTATAAAATCAATAGATGAAACAATATCTGGTGTTAAAAATGGAGCTTTAGAAATTGGAGAAAGAGATTTAGATCTTATGAAAAAAGTTCATAAAACAGCAGTTATATCAACTTTAGAAGATCCTTCAGAACTATGTAATTATATGCTTCACCAAGGGTTAGATAATGAAAATCTATATGAATTTGTTTCAGATATGGAAAAGCTTCATAGTTTGGATGTAAATAAAATTCAACAAGTAGCAAGAGAAGTTTTAAACAATCCAACTATTCACATATTAAAATCTTAAAATTATGGAGAAAATCATGAATATTATTACTAAAATAGAAGTACAAAAGAAAAATAAAGAAAGAGTAAATATATATATTGATAACGAGTATTCATTTTCATTAAGTGCTGAATTAGTTTATAAAGAAAATTTAAAAATAAATGAGAAAGTTGATATAGAAAAAATAACCTTTATTTCTAAGGAAGATAATTATATAAAATGCAAGAATGCTGCCCTTAGAATCATAGAGAGATCTTATAAAAGTGAAAAAGAACTTAAGGATAAGCTTTTATTAAAAGGATATGATAATTTAACTATTGATAAAACTGTAGACTTTTTAAGGGAATATAATTTGTTAAATGATATAAGTTATGTAAAAATGTATGTAAAAGATAAGAGTAAATTACAAGGCAAGAAGAAGATAAAGTATGATTTAATAAAAAAAGGGATTAGCGATAATCTTATAGAAAAAGAAATTTCCAACATAGATGAAGAAAATGAAAAAGAAATAGCATATAATATGGTATTGAAAAAATACAATATACTATCGAAGCGAGAAACTGATAAATATAAATTATCTCAAAAGCTATATAGGTTTTTATTATCAAAAGGATATGATCATGATGTAGTTTCAAATGTTGTAAAGAGAGTAATGAATACAGAAGAAATATATTAATAAAAGGAGAGACATTAATGATTACATATTTGCCATATATTTTATGTGCTTTATTAATGCTTTTTTCAATAAAAGGCAGTTTACAAGGTTCATTAGAAGAAGAAACTGCTGAGTATTCTTTAAAGAGGTTACTTTATTATTTTTCTATTTTCATAACATTTTTAATAATGATTATTAATTTAGAAGATATATATTTAGCTATATTGAAGTTTGCAAATAATTATTCAGCAGATACTTTAATTAGTAGTAATTTATTTAAAGCATTAATGCTTGCAGTAGTTTTTCTATTTATACAAACAATAATTTATTTTGTTTTAAAATGCCTAAATAATCCTTTAACAAGAACTTATAAAGGTTTATTAAATAAAGGGAAAATAAGAATAGTATTATTTTCATCACTTTTTGGATTTTTAAAAGGATTAGTTATTATTTTAATTATGTTTATGGGAATTGTGACTTATAATACAACCTTTGGAAGAGGTATGAAAATTAACCTATTTAATGATATAAAAGGATATGGAACATTAGAACGTATAATATCAATAAACAAACCTGTAATATCTTATAATGATTTTAAGGAGTATATTCCAGCAAATTCAAATGTAATAGTGTATTATAATGGTGTAACTTTAGAAGAGGGGATAATGTCATCAAATGAAATTGATCAAAAAGCAATTGAAATAGTTGGAAATAGCAAAAGTGATAGAGAAAAGGCAAAAAAATTATATTCATGGATTGGATCAAATATAAAATATGATTTTTCAAAGGCTGAAAAAGCATTAGGTCCAGAGGGGGTAAGCAATAGTGGAGCAATAGAAGCATGGAATACAAGAAGTGGAATTTGCTTTGATTATTCTTGTCTTTATGTTGCTATGGCAAAATCAGTAGGATTGGGAACACGAATAGTTACAGGAGATGCTTTCGATGGTGAAAATTATGGTCCACATGCATGGAATCAAGTGTATCTTAAAGAAGAAGGAATTTGGATTAACGTAGATCCAACATTTTATTTAGCAGGAGATTACTTTGATAATGAAGATTTTTATGAAGACCATTTAAATCCACAAATAGCAGGAGAATGGAATTGATTAATTAATAATTAACAATGCGTAATAGTTTTAAATTGCGAATATAAAGGCTACGATAAATAGATATGTTTCATAAGCTAAATAGCTACGCAAAGAAGTACTAGGCTCGGAGAACTACTATGCCAAGAGTTTTGGTTAAACTCGCTGCGCTCAGACAAACCAACAACACTAAGAGGCATAGTAGTTCTTCCTTCACGAAGTACTTCTAGTTTCTCGCTATATGCTTATTTCACATATCCTATTTACCTTCGCCAACTTATATTAAGAATTTAAATTAATAATGAATTAAGTTATTGGTAAAAAATAATTGGTGAGGAAAATTAAAAACTTAGTTAAGTGTAGCGGACTATAATTGAGCTTGTTCCCTGTTACCTATAAAATAAAAATAACTGTGCACTGTGCCTTGTGAACTGTGAACTGAAAAATGCTTCGCAATTTAAAACTATTGAGCTTTTTTATTTTTAGATATTATTAAATTAATAGCTTTTTCGCAATCATCATCAGAATTATCTAAAGACCAAGCCAGATTGAAATAAATCAAGGCTTTTTTTATTTCTTCTTTCATTGCATAACAATAAGCTAGGTTAAAAAAGTACTTACTTTCTTGTTGCATAGCAAGTGCTCTTTTTATCATTTTTATAGCAGAGTCAAAATTTTTAAGTTTTATATAACAAACACCAGCATTATAGTAGGAACATGTTGTATTTTCATTATTTTCAATTGACATATTATAAAAATCTATTGCTTTCTTAAAATCTTTAAGGTTGTAGTATTTATTGCCTTCATTAAAGTAATTCATTTTTACCTCCAAGGATTACAAGTAATATGTGTCTAAATTATTGACAGATGTATAAGTTAATATTCAATATATGAAAACTAACTTAATAATGTACAAAAATTAAAAAAATGAAAAATAATAGCAATTTTAAATTGTAATATAAAATAAAATTCGACAAACTTTGTAAAATTATCTTTATTTTTTTATGGTTCTCTAATATAATATATTTATGTTTTTTAGGAACGGATTTAAAAGAGCAGGAGAGATGATATGTGTAATAATAATCCATATATATTAGTATTAGGAGCATCAATAGTAGATATAATAGGCTTTAGTAGAAAAAAATATCATGGAAAGGACTCCATACCTGGAAATATTAAAATATCTTTAGGCGGAGTTTGTAGAAATATTGCAGAAAATTTAGCAAGAGTTAATGTTAATACTGAATTTATTTCTATTTTAGGTGGAGATGATCAAGGTAGAAACATTTTGGAGAATTCAAAAAAAATAGGATATAGTATGAAGCATTCATTGATTTTAGAAAATGAATATACACCAACATACATGGCTATTTTAAATGAAGACGGTGAAATGGAATCTGCAATAGTAGATATGGACAGACTTAATAATATGAGAGCTAGTTTTATAGATTCAAAGGCACATATAATTGAAAATGCAGAATATACAATATTAGATTCAGACAATCCTAAATTATTAGAATATATTTTGACAAATTTTCAAGGAAAAACTAAATTTATTTTAGATCCTGTTTCAGCTACTAAAGCAGAAAAAATCAAACATTTGGTTAAATATTTTCATACTATTAAACCAAACAGATTAGAAGCTGAGGTTTTATGTGGATTCAAAATAGAGAATAATGAAGATTTAAAAAAAGCTGCAGAATACTTTTTATCTTTAGGAGTAAAAAATGTATTTATAAGTCTTGATGCAGATGGCATATATTATAAGAATTGTAAAGAAATGGGTAAGATTTCAACTAATAATATAGAAGTGAAAAATGTTACTGGTGCGGGAGATTCTTTTGTTGCAGGAGTTGGATATGGATATATGAATAATATGTCTATTAAAGACACTGTTAAATATGCTATTGCAATGTCAACAATAACAATAACTCACGAAGACACTATAAATCCATCTATGAGTGAAAAGTTTGTTAATGAATATATAAAAAAGCTAGAATGGTTAGAAGATTAATAGTTACATAATTTCACCTTTATTTCTTAAGATTAAATAAAATAAAATAGTTTCTTTTGCATAAGATAAGTATATAAACTTGGAGGTGAAAGAAATGAGTAACAAACCAAAGAATAGTCATAAAAAGCATATAAATCATAATCCACAAGTTGAAAGTGTAAAAGCAGTTTATGGAGAACCAAAAGCAAAAGAGCATGATCGTAGAGATTTTAAAATTTAATAAAGTTTTAATATGTTAAGTTAAGAGGCTATTATTAATAGCCTCTTAACTTATTATGATTTGAAAGATATAAATAAAATAAAAATAAATTATTGATTACAATATGCATTTTCATTATGGAAATATTGACAAAACTGATAATCTGATATAATATAGTTTTAAAAATCATATATAAAAGCAATGATAAAGAGGAGTAAGGAATACAATATATAAAGAGAATGAAGGTCATAGGCTGTAAGCCTTCTATATTAGAGTATCCTGAAGGTAGCTTTTGAGCATCTTTACTGAAACTAAGTAAGTAAGGACGGCTGTCTTAGTCGTTATAAAATAAAGAGCTTATCATAATAAATTATGGTAAGAAAAAAGGTGGTACCGCGAGTCTTCGTCCTTTTGTGATGAAGGCTCTTTTTTTATTTTTAAAATAAAAAATAGGCTTAATAGTATTTTTATGATTTTAATCATAAAACATTAAAAACTGTTAGCTTTTAAATAAGAAGGAAATAAAGGAGGAAAATATATGTTAGAAAATAATAATTTAGCTACTACATATAATCCAAAAGAATTTGAGGAAAGAATTTATAAAACTTGGGAAGAAAAAAAATATTTTACACCAATAATTGATAAAAATAAGAAGCCATTTTCAATAGTTATGCCGCCACCGAATATAACAGGAAAGCTTCATTTAGGTCATGCTCTTGATAATACACTTCAAGATATGCTAATAAGATTTAAAAGAATGCAAGGTTATTGTACTTTATGGCTTCCAGGACAAGATCATGCTTCTATTGCAACTGAGGTTAAGGTTGAAAATGAACTTTTAAAGCAAGGATTAGTTAAAAAGGAAATGGGAAGAGAAGCATTTTTAGAAAAAGTTTGGGAATGGTCTGATGAATATAGAGGTACTATAAGAAATCAGCTTAAAAAGATGGGCGTTTCTTGTGATTTTTCAAGAGAAGCTTTTACAATGGATGAAAACTTAAATAAAGCTGTTAGAACTGTTTTTGTTAAGCTATATAATGAGGGCTTAATTTATCAAGGAAACAGAATAACTAACTGGTGTCCTAAATGTACTACAGCTCTTTCAGATGCTGAAATAGAATATGAAGAAAAGGAAGGAAGTTTTTGGCATATAAATTATCCATTATCTGATGGAAGTGGTTATCTAGAAATTGCAACTACAAGACCTGAAACATTACTTGGAGATACTGCTGTAGCTGTAAATCCAAATGATGATAGATTCAAGCATTTAATAGGAAAAACATTAAAACTACCACTAACAGATAGAGAAATTCCAATAGTTGGAGATGACTATGTGGATATAGAATTTGGAACTGGTGCGGTTAAAATAACTCCAGCTCATGATCCAAATGATTTCCAAGTAGGACTTAGACATAACCTACCACAAATAAGAGTTATGGATGATAAGGGTGTTATTAATGAGTTAGGTGGAAAATATCAAGGTTTAGATAGATATGAAGCTAGAAAACAAATGGTTAAAGATTTAGAGGGGTTAGGTTTATTAGTAAAAGTTAAACCTCACAATCATAATGTTGGAACTCATGATAGATGTGGAACTACAGTTGAACCTATAATTTCAAAGCAATGGTATGTTAAAATGGAATCTTTAGCAAAACCATCAATTGAAGCAGTTAAAACTAATAAGACTAAGTTTGTTCCAGAAAGATTTGATAAAATATACTTCAACTGGATGGAAAACATTCAAGATTGGTGTATATCAAGACAATTATGGTGGGGACATAGAATCCCAGTTTGGTACTGTAATGATTGTAGAGAAATGATAGTTCAAGAAAATGCACCAGAAATTTGTCCTAAGTGTGGATCTAAGCACTTACATCAAGATGAAGATGTATTAGATACTTGGTTCTCATCAGCACTATGGCCTTTTTCAACTTTAGGTTGGCCAAATAAAACAGAGGATTTAGAATATTTCTATCCAACAAATGTATTAGTTACTGGATATGATATTATCTTCTTCTGGGTCGCAAGAATGATATTCTCTGGAATACACAATATGGATGAAACTCCATTTGATACAGTTTTAATTCATGGTATTATAAGAGATGCTCAAGGAAGAAAAATGAGTAAATCTTTGGGCAATGGAGTAGATCCGCTTGAAGTTATAGATGAATATGGAGCAGACGCCTTAAGATTTATGCTTGTTACAGGAAATTCTCCAGGAAATGATATAAGGTATATTCCAGAAAGAGTTGAAGCGGCTAGAAACTTTGCAAATAAGATGTGGAATGCTTCAAGATTTGTTATGATGAATCTTGATAAAGAAATAATGGATAAATATGCAGATTGCAAGGAATATAGCTTAGCAGATAAATACATTCTTTCAAAAATGAATTCTTTAGTTAAAGAAGTAACTGAAAACATGGAAAAATATGAGCTTGGAATTGCGCTTCAAAAGGTTTATGACTTCATGTGGACAGAGTTCTGTGATTGGTATATAGAATTAGTTAAAGGTGTATTATACGGTGAAGATGAAAAGCAAAAAGGAATAGTTTATAATGTTCTAAATGAAGTTCTTAAAACAGGACTTAAGCTTCTACACCCAGTAATGCCATTTATAACTGAAGAAATATACACTACTTTAACTGATGGTGAATCAATAGTAATTTCAAATTGGCCAGAATATAATGAAGACTTAAATAACGAAAAAGCTGAAAAGGATATGGACTTTATAATTGAAGCTATTAAGGGATTAAGAAATGTTAGAGCTGAAATGAATGTACCACCATCAAGAAAAGCTAAAGTTATAGCTTATACTACAAATGAAGCAAAAGATGCATTTACAGCAGGAGTTCATTATATTGAAAAATTAGCATCTGCATCAGAAGTTGCATTTATAGAAGATAAAGCACAAGTTCCAGAAAATGCTGTGTCACTAGTAGTTAAAGGTGGAGAGTTATTTATGCCACTTCTAGACTTAGTAGATAAAGAAAAAGAACTTGAAAGATTAAATAAAGAAAAGAAAAAGCTAGGAGGCGAAGTGGAAAGAATAGATAAAAAATTATCTAACCAAGGTTTTGTAGCTAAAGCACCACAAGCTGTAATAGATGGAGAAAAAGAAAAAAGAGAAAAATATAATGAAATGCTAGAGGCAGTTTTAGTTAGAATAGATGCATTAAAATAAAATTAATAAAAGAATTATTGTCGTAATTTATTTTAAATTACTTAAAATATTTTGAATTAAAAAGCTCCCTTATTAGTATAATCCCCTTATGGT